>CAZBVR010000054.1:0-6364 GCA_964495415.1 uncultured Nautiliales bacterium | reverse complement strand
CCATCATTTTTTCAGCAAAAGTTCTGTATTGGTTATAAATTTTTACAGATGCATCTACTCTTTGGAAGTAGTTGTTGATAAATGCATTTTGGTGACAAGTAGCACATACTTGTTTCATTTCGCTTCTTGCAGCTTCTGGTCCTTGTGGGTTACCAGCTTTTGCATTACCTCTTGTAAGTTTATGACTTTTCCACCAAGTCCATCCAGCAGTTTCATATCCACCAGTTCTTAGGAAACTTTTTGGAGCCCATAAGTTCCATTTTAATCTTTCAGAAACATTGTGAGTAGATTTAAGTCCATTGATTCCACTCATATGACATGTAAAACATGTTCCAGCTCTTACAGTTTTTCCAGGGATTTGCTCACCTGTATCAAATTTGTAATCTTCTTCATTTGTATCAAAGATATGTCCATGAACTGAAGATTCAAATACCTCTTTCATTGGATGGTCAGGTCCTAAGTGACAGTTTGTACAAGCACCAGGTTGTCTTGCTTCTGCTGCTGAGAATTTATGTCTGCTGTGACAAGCAACACAGTTAGCTACCCCACCATCTGGATAAACTGCACCGATACCATCATTTGGCCAAGTAGTCGCATCAGGAACACCATTTTTATCAAGTTTAATTACTGTTCCGTGACATTGGATACAGATATTTGCTACATTTGTATCAGCAAGTCTTGAATTGCTTTGGTTAGCTTTGAATACAGGACCATCAGTTCTAATTCCAGCTCCCATTTTTTTACCATCTACTTCATAACTTGGATTATCACCTTTTAGAGATTCATAGTGATAACTTAATTTAGTCATTAAGTATCCATGTTTATTTTTAGGAGTAGCAAGCCATTGAACACCACCTCTTGCATGTCCTGAATTTAAATACTCAGTTACTTCTTTTGCGTGACATTTAGCACAAGTTACACTTGATACTGCGATTTGAACTGTCCAATTTCCACCTTGGAATGGGTGTTTTTTGTATGCAGTTGGATAATTTTTTGGAACAACGTGACATTCCACACATCCTACACCAACTTGTGCATGTTTAGAGTGTTTCCAATCTGCTACGATACCACTATCAGTTCCTTTATGACACATTAAACAAGTTTGATTGTTTGCTGTTGAATCTGGTTTGAAGTTTTTCAATTTTTTGTAGTTAGGGTTATCATTTAAGCTACCAGCCATTGAAGCTGTTGCAACTACTGCTAATGATAATCCGGCTGTTACAACCTTTTTCATTGTTTCTCCTTTTGGAATTTTTCTGTAAATTATGAGTCATATTGTATAAAAAGAAAGTGTTTTAAAAGTGCTAAAATGGTTTTTTTTCTATTTTTTTGATATAATTAAACAAAAAAAGGATAGAAAAATGAGAAAAATTGGATTGACTACTCTTTTTTTAACAGGTTTATTTGGCTATACTAATTGTTCAATGTGCCATAGTTCAACCTATTATCCATTAAATAAATATACTCCGAAAGAGTTGGAATCTATTTTACTTAACTTTAAAAAGGCACCTTATGGAACAATGGGGGCGATTGCAAGACAATTAACAGAGGAACAGATTAAAGAAGTTTCAAAAAAATATGGGAGAAAGTAGATGAAAATCTTGGTTGTAGAGGATGATACTTTTATTGGAGAATCTATTAAAGAGTATTTTGAACTTCAAAATAATAAGGTTGATTGTTTTGTATCTTCTAAAAGAGCATTAGAAACTATTCATCCCTCTTATTATGATATATTTCTGTTTGATATAGAGATGGAGGGGATGAGTGGATTTGAATTATATAGAGAGTTAAAAAGATATGTGGATGTGCCTGTAATTTTTTTAACGGCATATTCAGATATTGAGCATATTGAGGAAGCATTTGATTTGGGAGCAGTAGATTATATTAAAAAGCCCTTTGATTTGAGAGAGTTAGAATTAAGAGTAAAAAGGGTGCTTTTTAAAGGAACAAATTATATTAAAATAGGAGATGGGTATGCATTTGATTTAAAAAAATTGAAACTATTTTATAATGACGTAGAGGTGGAATTAACTCCTAATGAAAAATACTTTTTAGAGCTTCTATGTCAAAATATTGGACAGATTGTTAGTAGTGAGACTATAAAGGATTATATTTGGGAAGATAAATATATTTGTGACAATACTCTTAGAACTCAGGTTAAAAAACTTCGTTCTAAATTGAAAGTTAATTTTATAAAAAATGTAAGAGGGAGTGGATATAAAATTGAAACAAGAAGTTAATTATCGATTAGAGATTACTATTGCTTTTATTTTATACTCTTTTTTTATTATAGTCTCTATTCTTTTTTTAATCAATTTCTATTTAACAAAAATAAGTATTGAGGAGTTTCAAGAGAAGGTTTTGTTATCTTCTAAAAATATAGAAACACTTTTTCATACTCAACAAAAAGTTGCAGAACAGACTACTGAGGGTATTGCTCGAGAATCTCTCTCTTCTAAATTTAAAACAGACATCTATTATTTGCAAAATATATTTAAAACTTTTCTTATAGCAAATGAGAATTTTATAGAATTGGGTTATAAATTAGATAAAAAAAACTCGTTTGTTTGTATAAAAAGTGCAAATAGATTGAAATGTGGATTAGATATAGATGTTAAGTTACCACAACTACATTATAAAGTAGCAAAAGATAAAATTGTTATTGTTACAGATTTAAAAAAGTTTTTTGAAATGATACCAGAAGATATATTTAATTTTATTATAATTGATAGAAAGGGAAATCTTTTATATTCAAATTTTTTAAAAGCAAATTCAATTTTTGATATGTTTAATAAAAGCATTGCTGACAAATTGTTAAATAATGATAAAAAATTTATAACAAATGATATCTATGTTTCCTCAATTACCGATAATTACAAGATGATATTTATTCAAAATAAAAAAACTTTGAAAAAGCAACAGAATGTTTCAATGAAGGTATCCATTTTAATTTTGATTATCTCTATGATAATTGCTTTGCCTTTTGGTTACTTTTTCTCCACTCCACTATATCAATTTTATGAGCAGTTGAACAAGAGAGTAAAAGAGGAGTTGGAAAAAAATAGAGAAAAAGAGCAGTTGCTTATGCATCAAAGTAAATTGGCTTCTTTGGGTGAAATGTTGGGAAATATAGCACACCAATGGAGACATCCTTTAACTCACCTTTCACTATTGATTCAAAATTTAAATATGGCTTTTAAAATGGGAAAATGTGATAAAAGTTATATTGATAAATTTTCTGAGAAAGCTAATTTTCAAATAGATTATATGTCTCAAACTATTGATGATTTTACAAACTTTTTTAAAAAGGATAAGAAAAAACAGGAGTTTTGGGTTGAAAATGTAATTGAAGATGTTTTAAAACTTTTAGAAGGTAGATTGAAAGATGTGAAAGTTGAAAAAGAGTATAGAGATAAAATTAAATTGTATGGATATAAAACTGAGTTTTCCCAAGTTATTTTAAACATTATAAATAATGCTATCGATATTTTGAAAGAGAGAGAAGTTAAAGAGAAAAAAATAACTATTAGAATGGATAAAAATAGTATCGAGATAGAGGATAATGGAGGAGGGGTTGATGAAGCTATTATGGAGAAGATATTTGAACCTTACTTTACAACTAAGTTTCAATCATTGGGGACAGGTATAGGGTTGTATATGTCAAAAATCATTATTACAAAACATTTCAATTCTGAACTTGAAGTTTATAATTCAAAAAGTGGAGCGGTGTTTAAAATAGCACTTTTTTGACACTATTGAATGGTATAATTATACCATTTCTTATTTAGTAACAAGAGATGTTTACCTCTTAAAATTAAACAAAAAGGTTATCTGATGGATACAAAAAAAAGTAAATTATTAGCTTGGATAGGCGGAGGTGTTGTTGGATTAGGTATTGCATATATTGCTGCGGTAGCTGTGGATTTAACAGGTAGGGATAGTTTTTGTGTGAGTTGTCACACAATGGAGCCTATGGTAGAGGCATTTCATAGAAGTGTCCATGGAGGTAATAATCCTCATGGATTTAAGGCACTTCATTGCACCGATTGTCATTTACCTCATGAAAGTTTGGCTGGATATTTGGTTGCAAAAGGTATTTCAGGAACAAGAGATGCTTTGGCTCAGTTGGGAATTATTAGTATGGTAGATTTTAAAGAAAATTATCACCATATGAAACATTATACTTATGATAGTGGATGTTTGCATTGTCATGAAAAAGTAACTGAACCTGAGAGTGCTTATGGAATGAGTGAAGCAAGTAGATTTGCACACGAACAATATAATAAAGACAAAAAAGCTGGAAAAGATGTAAGTTGTTTAGATTGTCATAATGATACTACTATGCCAAACTTTGCTCACCCAGGATTGCTTGATACATTAGGAAAGCATGAAACTAAAAAAAATAAAGAGTAAAAAAAAATACTCTTTTCTCCCTTTTCTCTCTATTTTTGATATAATTTCTCCTAAAAATTAAAAGGTGTTGCTAATGTTGAGGTTATTAGGAGAGTTGTTTTTTTCATTAAAAACAACATTTGTGTTATCTTTGTTGTATATAATTGCTCAAATTTATGCAACTTTGGGTTTTGCATCTGATACAGATGCTTGGGTTTATGTTTATGGAACAAAATGGTTTGAAGCGATTCAATGGTTGATTGTTATAAATTTAATAGGGGTTATGGTAAAATTTAAAACATACAAACGAACTCCTATCTTTCTTCTTCATCTATCTATTATAGTTATCTTTATTGGAGCGGGTATTACAAGATATTTTGGAGATGAGGGTGTTTTACATCTCAGATTAGGGCAAGAAACAAGTGTGATTACTTTACAAAATAAAGCAAATCCCGCGGATGTTGGAATTTTAGATATGGGATTTCAAGTTAAACTTGACAGATTTGTTATGAATAAATATCCAGGAAGTGACCAAGCGAGTAGTTATGAAAGTTATGTAACAATTACAGATGGCAAAAAAAGTTTCCCTTATCACATCTATATGAATCATATTTTAGTTTATAAAGGATTTAGAATCTATCAAATGGCTTATGACCCAGATGAAAAGGGAAGTATCTTTTTAGTGGGAAAAGACCCAGGTATGTGGGTAACCTATCTTGGATATATATTGCTGACAATAGGTTTCTTTTTGAGTATGTTTTATGATAAAAGTAGATTTATGGCACATGTTAGAAAACTCAAAAAGAGTGGATTGTTTATTATTCCTTTAATTTTATCTTTTAATACTTCAAATAGTTATGCTATCTCTATTGAAGAGTTTGCAACTAAATCAAAACCGATAAGTGAAGAGTTTGCAAAGATGTTAATTCAATATAATGGTAGAATAAAACCGGTGGATAGTTTAAATCTTGATTTAATCCATAAAATTGCAAAAAAATCAAAATTAAATGGAATGGATTATAATCAATTAGTAATAGGAATTATCACTTATCCTCAACTTTTTCAAAATCTACCTCTAATTTATGTGGGGCATCCGGCAATTAGAAAAGAGTTAGGTTTATCTTCTAAATATGCTAAAATTAGAGACTTTATCTCAGACAGAGGAGTTTTTAAATATAAAAAGGAGATTGATTCTGCTTTTGCTACACCTGACAGAGAAAGAACAAAAGTTCAGAGAGAGTGGTTGAAAATTGAGGAGAGACTTATTATTTTTAACATTATTTCAAATTATGATATCTTTAAAATTTTTCCATCTTCAAATGCAAAAAATGAGAATTATAAATGGTATAGTGTGAATGAGATAAAGAATTTTGATCCAATGATAAAAAATTTCTATTATAATTTATTTGATAATCTATTCTATTCTATGGCTAGTTTTGATAAAGAGAAAACTAAAAAGGCACTTGAAAAGATATATAAAGTTCAAAAAATGTATAGTGCTGAGGTAATTCCATCTCCAAAAAGAGTAGAGATGGAGATTAAATATAATCATCTTCAAATTTTCCCAAGTTTGATAGGTATCTATTTGCTTCTTGGAATTATTGCTATTTTGTTGGGATTTGTTGAAATTTTTAAAGATAGAAAATTTACAAAAACAGAGTTATTGTTAGTTGGGGTAGGATTTTTAGCTTTGGCAGTGCATACTGCAAATATGATACTTAGATGGTATGTTTCAGGACATGCCCCTTGGTCAAATGCTTATGAATCTATTGTATTTATCGCTTGGGGTTCTGCTTTTGCTTCATTGGTATTCTTTAAGAAAAATCCATTAGCATTAGGTGCAGGGTTGTTTATGGCAGGTATGTTTATGATGGTAGCACATCTAAACAATATAGACCCTCAAATTACAAATATGGTGCCGGTTTTAAAATCTTATTGGCTTTTAATTCATGTGGCAGTTATCACTTCGAGT
>CAZBVR010000053.1:0-9132 GCA_964495415.1 uncultured Nautiliales bacterium | reverse complement strand
TTTGTTACCGATACTACTATATCAAACCTTGCTTTTTTTGATGGAAGGGAGTGGCATACACCAAATACTCCCCTATTAAAAGGAACAAAAAGAGCAGAGTTATTAGATAGTGGATTTTTAAAAGAAAAACCTATAAAAGTTGAAAATCTAAAAAACTACATAAAAGTAGCAATGCTAAATTCAATTATTGGATTTTATGAAGTGGGAGAAATAGAATCTATCTATTAGATTTTATTAGATAGAGTTATTAAAAATTTGGCATAATTATGATAAAATTGCATTGCTGAAAATAGAATAAAGAGAGGAATATGAAACTAAGTTCTGAAAAAGATTTTTTTTTATATAAAGATGAACTTATTATTGCATTTAGAGATTTTTTGTTAAATCAAGAGCATAGTAAGAGTGTATTTTTTAAAGAGTTAAATTTTACCTATCAAAAAATATATCCTCTTTTAAATAAACGATTTGTAAAGATGGATAATAACTATTGTTTTGATAAAAGAATTACTGCTTGTTGGATAGGTTTGTGTGGTAATTTTACTAACAATTGTATACAAGGATATGAGTATGATTTAGAGTTAGAAGATGTTATAAAAGAGATTAAAGAGTGTTTTAATGATGAAAAGATAGATTTACCTACTAAAAATGAGTTGCTTGTATTAACCAATTTAGATAAAGAGACTACTCCTTTTCCTATTATAAATCAAAGACCTGTAATAGGAAATTATTTATTATATAAATATAGAAATAGAAAAGATAATAAGTGGTATATTAGAACATTCAATATGAGTAGATTACCTTTAAGAAACATATCAGAGATTGAAGGAGTTCCACTTCCTTTATACAGACTTTATAAAGAAGATACCGAAGAAGTAGATAATAAACAACTTTTTCTATTGTGGATTGTTAATAAATTGAAACCTGTTGAGTTCGAGGATGAGTTTTATAATACTATGTTAAATTTTAAAATCTCGTTTGAAGATTTAAAAATATATAAAAATAGAAAAGATATAATTGAAGATGGAATTATAGGAATAGATTTTGGAAACAGATACACTATTGTAGTTCAGCAAAAAAATGGAAAGTTAGCTCCTATCAATATCGGTTTTGAGTTAGATAGTGATATAAATTTTGAGAATCCTACTTTGATGGAGTTTAGAGATTTACAATCATTTATTGAAAACTATTCAAATAAAAGAGACTCGTTTATGCGAGATATAGAAATCTCTTATATTGCATATAAAAATTATAAAAATAGAACTCCCCTAAACTACCGCTCTTTTTTAACATCTCTCAAAAGATGGGTAGAGGGTAGAAAATTGAAAATCAAAATTAAAGACCAAAAAGAGAATCTATTTGAAATAGAAGAATATAAAAAAGTTGATGAAAATAGTGGAATGGATATTTTAGAGTTTTATGCTTACTATTTAGGTTTATGTATCAATAAAAATGGTATCTTTTTAGATTATGTTATCTCAATATCAAATGGGTTTGATAACGAATTAAAAGAGAAATTTTTAAAAAGTTTTAAAAGAGGGATAGAAAATTCTATACCTAAACTTAGCAAATCTGATAATTTAATAATTACTTTAAGAAAAGAAACAACTGCCTATATCGCTTCCGCAATGGAACACTATCAACTTATCAAAAATGAGAAAATTTTCTATATTGTGTGGGATATTGGACATTGTTCTTCACAATTTGAGATAGGAATTTTTAGATTATCAAATGATAATTGTAAAAAAGAGAAAAGATATGACTATGTTATTGAGAAATTTTATAAAGGAATAGATTATAATTTTGGAAAAACTATTTTACTTGAAACATTAGCAGGGGAACTTTTAGAATTAAATAGAATAAAGTTAATAATGAATGATATTAGTGATTATCATATCTTAAAACTTAATCGTTCTATTTTAATAGATTATTTGGAGTTACATCTGTTTTTGGGGGATAATGAGTTAAAAGAGAGTATAGAGGTAGATTTTTTTAACAATCAAAATGAAAAAATTAAAATAACTCTTGTTATAGACAAAAACTATTTAAACCTTCTTTTAGTTGATAAAATAACGGAGGGTATCAATACTTTTTTTAAAAATATAGAAAATCGATTGATAGATAAAAATTTAATTTCACTATTTTTAAGTGGTCATTTTAGTAAAACAACTATTTTTAATAAGATATTAAATCAAAAAATTCAAGAGAAAAATTTAAATTTTAAAACATTTCAATTTTTAAGTAGCACTACAACCGCAGAAGGGTTGATAAAAACAAGAAAGGGAGGGAGATTTTTAGTTATAGAGAAAGATATGGAAATGAAATTTAATTTTGTTTTAGGAAGAAATAAGAGAGGAAAATTTATTCCTATTATCGATGAAAAAAGCAAACTATTTGAGTGGATTGAATTTATTGATGCAGGAGAGGAGATTTTTGAAATCTATTATACAGAAGCACCTCTTGACCTTTCAAAAAACAATGTATCTGTGAAAAGAAAAAGAGTAAAAATAGATTATGTTGATGAGGAAGCAGTAGTTTTTTTAAGGATTGTTGATAAAAATAAAATTGAATATGTGGTAAGTAAAGATGGAGGAAAGGAACTTTTAACTCAAATTAAAGAGATAGAGTTTTAAACTTTAAAAAATGAGAAAAGTTATATTTTTTGTAACAATTTTAACTATCTTTACAGGATGCATCAATAAAAAGGGAATCAGTTTGCAATACTATGATAATTGTAAAGAGAGTTACGACCTTTTTGGAACTTATCACTATGAGTGTAAAGACAATATAATAAATTTCGATAAAAAAGATAAATCAAAAAACCCACTAACAATAGAAAAGGATTGTTTGCAATGCAATTAGATTTAGATAAAATCAGAAAAGAGAAAGAAAAACAGTTTAGCTTTAAAAATATCGCTCCCCTAAAAAAGGAGATAGACTCTCTTCCACAATTCAAAGTAGATAAAATTACTATTGGAAACTCTATTGAGATAGACGGCTCTTTTACAAAAGAGGAGGAGCAGTTAATATATAAAACAGCTAAAAGTTTGATGCCTTGGAGAAAAGGACCATTTAGAATTGGAGAAACCTTTATCGATAGTGAATGGCAAAGTTTTATTAAATACAATCTATTGGAGCCTCACTTCAATTTGGAGGATAAAGTAGTGGCAGATGTTGGTTGTAATAACGGCTATTATATGTTTAGAATGTTATCACAAAATCCAAAAAAGGTGGTGGGATTTGACCCTATGGCACTCTTTAACCTACAATTTAACTTTATCAATCATTTTATTAAAAGTGATAAATTAAAATTTGAACTTCTCGGAGTTGAACATCTTCCATTTTATGAAGAAAAATTTGATACTATATTTTGTTTAGGAGTTTTATATCACAGAAGCGACCCTATCGCTATGTTAAAACAACTAAAACAGGGATTGAAACAGGGTGGAGAAGCTATTATTGATACTTTTATCATAGAGGGAGAGGAGGAGATAGCCTTAACTCCAAAAAGATATGCAAAGATGAGAAATATCTACTTTATTCCAACTATAAATAGTCTAAAAAATTGGGCTGAGATAGCAAAATTCAAAGAGTTTGAACTACTTGAAATAAGAAAAACAGATTTAAATGAGCAAAGAAAAACCGAATGGATTGAAGGGGAAAGTTTAAACAATTTTCTAAATGAAGATGGCTCTAAAACTATTGAAGGTTATCCACCTCCAATTAGAGCCTATGTTAAACTTAAAGTTTAAGCTTCATCATTTGCCATTTTTTGAAAGTAAGCAACTTGTCCTACAAACCAAATTAAAAGTCCAAAGGCAGCCACTAACATAATACCATTATCCATTATCTCTCCTTTTTTTTGTTATAATTCTAACATAAAAAAAATAATTTGGGGAAAAAAAATGAAAAAACATCTAACAGAAACAAAAAATTTAGAAAAAAGTGAAATAATTTCAATTTTCCAAAAAGCAGAGCAATATCTTGATGAAAAAAAGAGAGATATTTTAAAAGGAAAAGTTGTAATTAACATCTTTTTTGAAAACTCTACACGAACAAGAAGTAGTTTTGAGATAGCAGCCAAAAGATTGGGAGCCGATGTTATCAACCTTGATGTTAGCAGAAGTTCCACTGCAAAAGGTGAAACATTATATGATACCGCTATGAATTTAGATGCAATGGGACCAGATGCTATTGTTGTAAGACATAAATATGCAGGGGTTCCAAAAATTTTATCCAAATATGTAAAAGCCTCTATCATCAATGCAGGAGATGGAGCTCACCAACACCCAACACAAGGTTTGTTAGACCTTTTTACTATCACAAAACATTTTCAAACTTATGATTTAAGTGGAAAAAAAATTGCCTATGTCGGAGATATAAAAAATAGCAGAGTAGCCAATAGTGGGATTGAGTTGTTACAAAGATTTGGTGCTGAAATTGTTTTGGTAACCCCTCCCCACTTTTTACCAAATAAAACCCTTCCTTACAGATATAAAATTGAGGAAATTATAGATGAAATAGATGTAATTATCTCTTTAAGAACTCAAACTGAAAGACACTCAAATGTTACATATGCAAGTTTAGAGGATTATGGTCACAACTTCAAAATCACCAAAGAGCTTATCAAAGATAAAAACTTGATAGTTATGCACCCCGGACCGGTTCATAGAAATATAGACCTTAGCGATGATGTTATGGCCGATGAAAGATGCAAAGTTTTAGAGCAAGTTAAAAACGGAGTAGCGGTAAGAATGGCTATTTTAGAGCATCTTTTAAAGGAGGAGTAGATTAACTCTCCTTTTCATAATTTGCATTTTTTAACATCTCCTCATTAAACTCTACTACTTTATTTCTACCTGTTCTTTTTGCTTCATAAAGAGCCATATCCGCAAATTTAATAGATTCCCAAATTTTAGCTGTATGGTTTGGAAAAATTGCTACTCCTATTGAAATAGTTTTTTGTAAAGTTTTTCCTCCAACTGCTATTTTTGTCTCTTCAAAAGATTGTCTAATTTTTTCGGCAGCTTGTAAAACACCCTTCTCCTCTTTAATGTTTTGTAATATAATAATAAACTCCTCTCCTCCAAATCGAACTACAAAATCACTTTCTCTAACATTTGCAGTTAATACATGTGATAGTTGTTTTAAAACCATATCCCCCGCATCGTGTCCATAGGTATCATTTACCTTTTTGAAATAATCTACATCTATCATTAAAACACCCAACATAGAGTTTTCTCTTAAAGTGCTTGCGGCTATCTTTTCAAGAATCTCTTCAAGATATCTTCTGTTATATAATCCGGTTAATTGGTCAGTGAGAGATGATTGCTTCATAAGATGTAAAGTTGATTTTGCCTCAATAATAGAAGCACTCTCATTCAAATAACTTTCTATATATGGAATTTCATCTTTTTTCTCTTCATACTCCTCTTTACTAAAATTGATAGATAGAATTCCTGTAAAAGTTCCTCCTGTGCTGAAAGGAATACAGATATAGTTATATTTTTCACATCTATGCTCTTGGCAGATATGAGGAAACTTAATTGAGTTAATTTCATGAGAAGTTCTGTATGCTCTACACTCAATCGTTTCAGCCACATCACAGCAGTTTTCCCCTTTTTGGTGAATTATATTGATACTTTTATCATTGTTTGTAATACCATAAAGTTTGAAATTTTTTAATTTAAACTTGTTTTCTATAATATCTATAATTCTACCATTTATCTCCTCAACACTATCATCCTCCTCTATAATTTTTTTAAATTTATTGATATCTCCCAAAACTTCCATATTTTTCTGAACTGAAACTAATCTATCTTTATATTGAGGAAGATTTGGAATTAAGATGTTCAAATTTTTACTAATCAACTCAAAGTTCTTATCAAGTTGGTCCAAAAATCTATTGTAACTATCAACAATACTTTGTAGCTCATTTTTTAATCTTGTGTGAAGTTTTCCACTAAAATCCCCATGTTTAGCCTTTTCGATACTATCCCTTAACTCTTCGAATAGATTTAGATATGGATTTAAAAGCCAATTTAGAAGTAAGTTTGAAATAGCAATAAACATTAAGTTAATAATAATAGTTTCAAGTATCACCTGATATTTCTCATTTTCAAACTCTGCTAATGATTTAAATTTAATTGCCAAAATTGTATCACTATTTAATGGAATTTTAACACAATTTTTAGAACTACTTGTTTTTGTTCCTTTATCTACAACCTTTACATCTTCGATATTGGGCATATTTTTTATAAGTTTTATCGCCTCCTCTTTATCTTCGGAATAGATATAGATATCTCTAATCGTTTCTGCTGAGTGTTTAATTGCAAGGTCTGTAATTGTAGAAAATCTGTAAGCGGTAAAAGCCGTAAAAACAATTCCTCCTACTGTTATAACTAAAAAGATAAATATCAAAATCCTTTTTTTCATCTAAACTCCTCCAAAAATTGCTGGTAAATTTCACAAAAACCTGAGTTTTTATTTATAATCAAAATATCTCTTACAACATCTCTTTGGACAGATATTTTGATATCCTCCACATCAATCCCATACTTATCCATTAAATGCATAACAAATGAAATTATACCCTTTTTATCAGTCGTTTTTAGTTTTAATGCTAAATAATTTTTTGAATGATTACAATCGAGTATAAATTCTTCCCATTTAATTCCCGGATTTTTAAACTGATAACTATTTGTTTTAAAACTTTTTTCAATCAATTCAGCCACACTCCACTCATCACCCTCCTCCTCAAAATCTATCTTAAAATACTTTACATCATCCACTTTATAAATTGCAATATGAGTTACTGAATAGAATAATTTAGCTAAAAAATATCCCAAGTCAAAATTTATTCCTCTTTTAATTATTTCCACAGATAGTGGAGTTGTTGAAATTGAGTATTGATAGTTCTCTGTTTGATACATCTTTTTCACTATTTGAACTATCCTATCAACTGAGTTTTTGATAAACAGTTGGCTTGAAGGAGAATCCAATACCTTTTTCTGCCACTCTTTCGGCAATTGAAGAAAATGGCTCTCCTTTTTTAAAAGTTTCTCTTTATTGTTTCTTTTTGAAGATAGAAGCAAAAGCTCTCTATTTTCAATCACTTCAAGAGTATTTCTATATAAAGTAGTAATAAGATATTTTTTGTAACTATTAAAAATCCCTTTTCCTACTGCCTCCATATCTGCATATGTTAAAATATATAGGATGTCTAAGGTTATTTTATCTTCCACTATATTCGCAAAATTTAACAAAACTTTATCATTGTCTATGTCTTCCCTTTGAGCAACATTTGAAAGGAGTGTGTGATATTTTACAACTTTTTTAGCAAGATATATCTCTGTCTCCTCAAATTCCAAATTTTTCATAAAAATCTCTACTAACTTTTCTCCTACAAGATGATGATCCTTTAATCTACCCTTTCCAAGGTCATGAAAAAGAGCTACTATTTTTAAAATTCTTTTTTTATCTTTTGGAAGACTTTTATAAACATTTTCTATATCTCTATATCTTATATTTTCCACATTGTAGAGAGTCATAATAGAGTGGATATCCACAGGATATTGATGATAACCATCAAATTGAGCAAGATGTTTTATCTTTTTAAATTGAGGAATAAGATTTGATAATTTATTTGCTTTAAAAAGAGCCTTTATAATAGGATAACTATCTCTTTTTGAAAACAACTTTTTTAATTGAGGTTTAGTAACATCAACCTCTTGATGCAAAAATAGATTTACAAGAGAAACATCATAAAATTTGAAATCAACATTTAATAAAATATCAAAACTCTCCTTCATACTATCTCTATTTCTCCAATTGATATAGATTTTATCGTTGCAAATGTAGTAATGTTTTGCCACTCTCTCAATTTTAGATATATTTTTTGGATTATAAAGAGCGGGTCTCAAAAACTTTTTAATATAGATAGAGGTAAATCTATTTATACTCCACAAAGCTTTTAAAAGTTCTCTGATAAATATCCTCTCTGCTCTCAACCTTTTTGTGTCTTTAAAACCAAGTTTTAAGGCTATCTCTCTCTGATATTCTAATAATACAATATCAAAATGTTTTTTGGTGATAATATGCAGATGAGTTCTAACTCTAAATATAAAATCTAAACTATTTCTATACTCTCTGTAATCATTTTCATCATATACAACTCCAACAAGCTCACTATTGTTACTAATTCCATACAAGGTATTTGCAATCCAAAAGAGAGTGTTTGCATCTCTCATTCCTCCAAATCCATTTTTGATATTTGGCTCCATTGATAGGGGATATTTTTTATGAAGTTTTTGAAGTTCCTCATATCTTGCAATAAGATACTCTTTCTGTTTATATTTTCTAATAGTTTTTAACTCATTTTGAATAGAGGTCCATAAATGCTTACTTCCATAAATATATCTACTTTCTAAAAAAGCAGTTTTTATTGTTATATCTCTTTTGCTAACTTCAAAAAGTTCATCTCTTCTATGAACTCTATGACCTATCTGCAATCCCAAATCCCACAAAAGAGTTACAAATGTTTCAATTATCTCTTTTAAGTTATAACCTTTTATCTCCTCATACACTATCATCACATCAATATCTGAATAGAGAGACAATTGATATCGAGAATAACTCCCCATTGCAACAATTGTAATAGGTAGAGAATTTATGTCAGGGCGATAATACTCAAACATCTTTTTAAGAACAAATTTAAAAATTATAGTAATAAATTGGTCCATCTTTTTGCTATATTTTATAAAAAACTGCTTACCTTCGGCCTCTTTTTCAAGATTGTGAGTATATTTTTTTATCTCATTTCTTAACTCTTTAATTATCTCAAAATCATCTTTATTTGAATAGATTATCTCTTCTAACATAAAAGTGTCCTAATTTATTTTTATTAGATAATAACTCATTATTATAACATAAATAAAAACATTCAACTGAACACTCTTTAATAAAATGACTTTGATTATCTAATGATAGGAAGATTTACACCCAAAAATGACCGTTGCTTGAATGAAACTGTTTGAGACTAAATAATATAGAAAAAAGCCAATTTATAGGAGAATTAAAAGTAAAATTGAAACTGTGTGAAATGCCTTGAAATGGGTAAGTGGTGGCCAGACCCGG
>CAZBVR010000052.1:0-6635 GCA_964495415.1 uncultured Nautiliales bacterium | reverse complement strand
ATAAATTTACCAATTATTTTAAGTGGAGGGGTGTTTCAAAATAAAACACTACTCACACAAATTTTGAAAAATATTGATAAAAAAATATATTTCAACCAAACAACCCCTATAAATGATGGGGGGATAAGTTTGGGACAAATTGAGTTTTTAAGAATTCTTTAAACTTTTATGGGATTTGGCTAATTAAATTTTTTAATCTCTCTTTTTTTCTTGACTCTCATATGAGGATTATACTACAATTACTGTGTCAATTATTAAAAGAGGAAAATAGAATGTTAGAAGAGATTGCCAATATAATTTTAGCTTTTACAGAGAACCTTGGACATTTAGGTATCTATCTTTATATGACAATAGTGGGAACATTTATACCCCTTCCCTCTCAAGTTGTCCTAATGCCCGCTGGTTATCTTGCAAGCAAAGGAGACTTCAATTTTATACTGATTTGGATAGTTGCTACTCTTGGGAGCACATCTGGGGCAACTATAAACTACTTTTTAGCAAAAAAACTACTCAGAAAAGTGTTAAAAAGAAAACGAGAGTTTATTGTTAAATTAACTCTATTTTTTAGACACCATGGGAAAATCGCTCTCTTTTTAGCTCCATTAACAATAGGAGCCGGTCAATATATCTCTATTCCCGCTGGAATTGCCAAAACAAAACTTTCAACTTTTTTAGCAATAACATTTTTTGCTAACTCCATATTTAACTTTTTTATGATATTGATAGGATATGCTTTTAATCCCGAAGAGGCTCATAAAAAGATAATTTATGTTACTATCGGTTTGCTAACTTTTGTTGTAGTTGTAGCCACAATCTATATTTTTAGAGAACTTAAAAAGGAGAAAAATAGAAGTTAGATATTAAATTTTCTCCTCATAGTGCAATTCAATTCCTCTATCAGTTGTAATAAATCCCTTAATAAAAATTTCTCCGTTATGCACCATTTTATGGTGTTTTTTACATAATGGAATTAAGTTGTATTTATGATTTTTAGTAATGTTATCCGCTTTTCTCTTCTCAACTATATGATGAACATCCTCTGCGACTTTTCCACATATTGCACAAGTTGTTATTAAAAGCTTTCCATTATATTTAGATTTTCTTTTCTGAGTTAAAAGTTCTAAATCATTATAATCATTAGTAACTTTCTTTCTTATCCTATTTGCAACTTGCAGAAACTCCTCATCCATATATAAACTTTTTGCAAACTCCAATCCATAAACACTACTTCCATTTCCGTCTTGTAACTTTCTATTATAGATAAGTTTTTGAGACTTTTCATCAAAATAGACTTCAAGATGCTTGGCTACTACATTTTTTAAAGAGTTTATCTCTTCCAAAGAGACAAGCTGATGTAGATGAGTTGCAAAAATAAAATTACTTCTCATCTTTGCTAATTTAATAATTGCACTTGCCACTATTGAAAGGGCTGAGATTGTTTCCGTTCCGTGAGATATTTCGTCTCCCAATATAAGAGAGTTGGAATTTGCTCTTTTAAAGATATTTTTCAACTCCAACATCTCCACAGCAAATGTTGATAAACCCTTTTGAAGATTATCTTTTGAAACAATTCTTGTAAAAAGAGTATCATATATTGAAAACTCCATATGGCTCGCTGGAACAAAAAAACCGCTTTGAGCCAAAATAACTGCTATACCAACACTTTTCATTAAACTACTTTTTCCACTGCTATTGATACCATATAAAAGCATTCCATCATACTCATTAAAATCTATATCATTTGGAACATATAAACCTCTCTCTTGATTAACCTCAATTAAGGGATGTCTAATCTCCTTCAATTTCAGTTTAGAATTTGAATTGATAACCGGTTTTGTATAGTTGTAAAGTTTTGCAACCTTTGCAGAAGATAGAGCAATATCTATCTTTGCGATTTGAGTAGCTAACTCTCCCAAAAATGGATAATTTTTTTCAAACTGCTCCAACTTCTCCAAAAAAAGAGTTTTTGTTAAAGAGATAATTTTTTCCCTTTCTAAGATAATTCTATTTCCTATCTCATCAATAATAGTTCCCGATATTTTTACACTATTGGATAAAGTTTTAACATTAAAGTTTTTAAAGAAATAGTTTTCTCCATCCACCTCAACAAAGGTTTCATTAAACTTTTCCTTAATAAGATTAAATCTTGTTTTTGTTAATGAAAGATAAAACCCCTCCTTTTCCAACTCATTTATAGAGACTTTTACTCCATTCCCCTCAAAGAGCCCCTCAATCCTTTCTGCTATCTTTTGCAATTTAAGATAATTGGCTTCAAGATTTTCAACATAATTATCAAGTTTTTTACTATATCCCTTTTTAAAAAAGGCCTCCCTGATATCATTAAAAAGAACCTTAGACACCAACTCCAACTCAAAACTACTCTCTATATCAAAAATAAACTCCTCTATAAAATCTACTTTTTTATTTAAAGTTTTATACACCTCCTTAATACTTTTTAGAGAGTTATAAAGATAAACGATTTCATAAGGGTGAAGTTTTTGAAGTTTTATCTTTCTATCCAATCTTTCAATATCATATATCTCTCTTAAATCAAACTTATCTCCATTTTTGAGCATAAACTCAACCTCTTTATATCTGCTATTCAACTCTTTTTCATCTTTTATTGGATTGAATAGTCTCTCTTTTAACAATCTTTTTCCCATAGGAGTGGTAGTTTTGTCTATCAATTTTAAAACCTCTTTCAACTCCAACTGCTCAATTGGATTGTTTCCAAAATAGAGATGTTTGCTATTCTCTATAATTTTTGGAGTATCTATCTTTTGAATAATTTTATAGTTGTGAGAAATAATAAACTCTATCAAAATAGTTAAAGTTTCGGTAGCTAATGGAACAGATTCCAAATTTAAAGCCTCTATCGCACTTAATAAACTTTCAACCTTATAAACCTTTTTTAAGAGTTCATTCTGATAATTGACCTTTACTCTTTTAGATGAATAGATTATGTTTCTATTTTTAAGTTCAAGATATCGAATAACCTCATCACAATCCACCTCTTTATCTAATGTTAAAATAAACTCCTTGCTTTTATAACTTTGCAAACATTTAAAAAGTTCGTCCAAAGCAAAAGTGCTATCCTCCTTTGTGGAGTAAGCCTCAAATATATTTGTTTTTCCTGTGCTAACATCTATATTTGCATAACCAATATGATAAATCCCCTTCACTTTCTCTATTAAAATAGAAACTACATAATTTTCCTCTCCCTTTACATAATCAAAATTAACCCCTGGGGAGATAATCTCGCTAATATATCTTGTAACATTGGGAGGAGTTCCTCGCTGTTTTACAATAATAATTGTATATTTTTCCTCATCTATAAGTTTTGTTAAATATCTGTCAATAGCATGATTTGGAAATCCTGCCATAAGCGGATTTTTTATTGTAACCTCAACTATATTTTTATTTTTTCTTGTAAGCTGAATGTTTAAAAGCTCCGATATCTCCTTTGCTTTACCAACTCCCTCAATTTCATACACTTCAAAAAAGTTCCCAACCTCCATAATTACAACTGGATTTGGATACCTTTCCTCAAAATAGTTTTGTAGTTCAAAATATATCTCTGTTAAAAACTTGTTTGAATTTAAAATTTTATCTACCATAAAACTCCTATCTATTTTTATAATAATCTTCTAATAACTCGAAAGACTCTTTTATCTGTAAAAACTTTTTATTATATATCTTTTTTATAAGTTCCGGCTTATCACTATTCAAATCTGGATGATACTTTTTTGCAAGCCGTTTATACTCTCTTTTAATTTTATCAAACTCAGAAATGGTATCAGCTCCAAAAAGCTCTAAGGCATTTCTAACTTTTGCTAAATACTCCTTTAAACTACCCTCAACTGAAAACCTTCTATGTTGAAATCTAAACTCCACTTCATCAATTATAAATTCAACCTTATACCCCATAATAGAACTTTTTCTACTTAAATCAAAAACAATCTCTTTTGCTGTGTCATTAAAAGATACAATAATTTTGTTTTTATCCAACTCCAAAATATAGAATAGAAAAAGACCCTTTACATAATTATAGATAGATTTAATCTCTTTACTAAACTCTATCTTAAACTCTTTTGAAGAGATTTTTTTAATCTCAATAGAAACCGCACTATTGTGATAAATATGATATCGCTGAACTTTTATTAAAATATCCTTTCTATAATTTAAAGCAATTCTTTTAGAGATAGTTTCATCTCCATAAACTTTTTTATGAAAATTGATTAAGGTTTGAAGTAAAATTTTGTGTTTTTTTATATTGTTTTTATCAAAATAGATAAGATACTCATTATCCCTAATCTCTAAACGATTAAAAGAGAGTCTAATAAACTCTATCAAAGACCTTATCTTAAATCTTGAATCAATAACAACTTCAATTTTTTCTTTTATCTCTATTCTAAAAACTTTACCCATTTTTCCTCATTATTATTATAGATGCTATTGGCGGAAACACCCTTTTCCTTTCCACTAACTGATAATTTTGAAAAGAATCTATAATCTGCTCATCTGTAATTGATTTTATCATTGTATCAAATTTTTTATAACTTTCATACTCACCCGTAATTAACCCTCCTAACAAAGGAACTACTTTTGACATATAAAAACTACTCATTTTAAAAAGCAAAGAATCACTTCGTGTAAGTTCCATAATTGCAAAATAACCTCCACTTTTTAAACAACTATCTAAATTTCTAATTCCTTGCTCCAATTCATCAAAATTTCTAACCGCCATAAAAGCTGTAATAAAATCCACTTTTTTATCTAATTTAACATCTTCTGCAAAATCCTCAATAATAACAATTTTATCACTTTTTGCAACTATTCTGTTTTTATCTTTATTATGATATGTTAGATTTAATTTTTTAGAAGCAACTTTATTCATCTCACTACACGGCTCCAATAGATAAAGTTGAGAAACCTCATCTTTTAAAGAGATAGCCATATCTCCGGTCGCACTTGCTACATCTAAAAGAGTGATTTTATCTCTTTCCTCTTTCAAATTATTCAGATAAAATAGAACTCTTTGTTTAAATAATTTTCTCCACCACTCCTCTATTCCAAAAGAAACTATTTTAGTAGCAATATCATATCTTTTTGCAAGCTTATTATAAATCTCATAATTTTTCATAAATGGAAACCTCTTTTTTATTTTATTATAACAAAAAGAGGAGGAAAAAAGATAAAAAATTTTAATTTTATATTGACATATGTCAAAAAAAGAGTTACAATTATATGAACATATGTCAAATAGGAGACAAAATGCCAAGAAGAATTAGAAGAAGAATTAGAGGTAGATTTAATCACAAATGTTTTAAACCATGTGGAATACAACAAAAGGAGCTTGATACAATCATTGTAACACATGACGAAATTGAAGCAATTAGACTTATGGATTTAGAAGGTTTGTATCAAGCACAAGCAGCAGATATGATGGAGGTATCAAGACCAACATTTGCAAGAATTATATCAAATGCAAGAGAAAAGATAGCATTTGCCTTAATCAATGGTAAAAATTTAGAAATTAAGGAGGAATCATGATAGTAGCATTTCCAACAAACAATCAAAAAACTATATCTTCTCATATAGGATTAGCAAAAGGGTTTTTAGTTATAAACACAGATACAAATGAAGAAAAATAAATCCCAAATCCAATAATTGAAACTATAAAAAAAGAACACATCAACCTAAAAAATAGACCAGAAGGACAAAGAGGACTTGGGACTGGAATAATAATTAGTGAATTATTAGAAGATAATAATGTTGATATTTTTGTAAGTGATGAATTTGGAGATGGAATGAGAAGAAATCTTCATAGATTAAACATAGAACCATTTGAAACTGATGAAAAAGATATTCAAACTATTTTAAATCACTTAAAGGAGTTACCTATGAGAGAAAAAAATGAGTTTGGTTTTGGATATGGAAGAAGATTTGGAGAAAGATTTAGAAGAAGAGATGGAAGTTGCCAAAGATATGGCAGAGGATTTGGTAGAGGAAGAGGATATGGGAGAAGAGGTTAAATCTTCTCCCATTTAAACTCTTTTATATTTCTCTCCTTCTCATCAAAATTTATCCCTACTAAATAGATGTCTTTACCTTCATTTAGATATTTTTCATAGTATCTTTTCTCTTTTATCTGTCTTAATGGCTCTTCATTAGTTACTTTAAATTCAAGTATATAGATATTATTTTCTATTTTTATAGTTAAATCAATTCTTCCTCTATTTGTTACATCTTCGGCAATTATCTCTAACCCTGCTCCTGCTAGATAACAATACACTAAACTTGCCCAATATCCTTCAACTCTTGCTATTTGGTTTTTTATATAATTATTGTATGGAAGTGAGGCAAAAAGGGAATATAAAGTTTCTTTGAAGTTGTTTAACTCTGCATTTAATAAAGAATTTTTTACACCTTTTATAGTATTAAAATCTACTTTTTCTGTTAGATAAGTTATTATTAGTCTATTTAGTGAGATTTGCACTTCTAAGTTTGGAACTTTTAGAGTATATTCTATACTTCCTATTAATTCATCTTTTATTACTTTATCAATAGTTAAATACCCTGTTTGAAATAAAAGAGATTCAAGTTGAAGTTTTTCTATATCAAAACTATTTAGA
>CAZBVR010000051.1:0-11654 GCA_964495415.1 uncultured Nautiliales bacterium | reverse complement strand
AGATTCAAGTCTTAGTGAAATTTATAATAGACTTATAGATGTATTTGAAAATAAATTTAAAATGAAAAATTTTCAAATTTATGAAATTGATAATAATAAAAAAAATATACAACTTATATATCAAAAAGGTAAAAATTGCTGTAATGTTACCACTACAGATATGTGTAGGGCTTATAGAATTAATAAAGAGATTAATTCTATCAATTTTCCTCATATATGTTCAAACCACAATTGTAAAGACCTTGAATATATCTGTATCCCTTTTAGCACAGGTGGAACATTTACAGGTATTTTAAATATTAATTTTACAAAAGAAGAATATGAACAAAATAAAGATTTAATCCCTTATATTGAGAGTTATTTAAATGAATCAGCTTCTATTATGGAAGCAAAAGCAACTCTTAGCTTAATGAAACAATCATCTCTAACAGACCAATTAACAGGATTATATAATAGAAGATATTTAGAAGAAATACTTGAAAAAATAGCATCAAGCACTATTAGAGAAAAATCGCTACTTGGAATACTAATGATAGATGTAGATTATTTCAAAAAAGTAAATGATACTTATGGGCACGATGCTGGTGATATGGTATTAAAAGAATTATCTCAAACACTAATAAATAGTGTAAGAGAAAGTGATTTTGTAGTAAGATTTGGTGGAGAAGAATTTATAATAGTTCTTCAAAATATAAAAGAAGAGAATGGTGTTTTAAAAGTAGCAGAGAAAATAAGAAAAACATTCGAAAATACAAAAATACCAATAAATGGCAAAACTTTAAATAAAACTATATCAATTGGTATATCTATATTCCCAAAAGATACAAATAAAATATGGGAAGCTATAAAATTTGCAGATTTAGCTCTATATGAAGCAAAAAGAACGGGTAGAAATAAAGTCATTAAATTTAATGAAAAACTATTAGAAAATGCTGATTATCAAAAATCATAAAAGGGGATTTTAGTTACCCCATCCATGCATTCTTTTAGCTGTAATATATTTATCTGTCTCATTTATTGCTACAAAATTTATATCTTCTAAATGTTGAATTAATTCATATTCATAAATATCTGGAGTAGTAACAAGCCATCCTTGATGATGGATTGAATTATAGATTTTTGAATAATCTACATCTTTTAAGCTATTTATTACTCTATGATAAACTCTTGGATTTCTTGTATAATCTTTAAAATCCTCTATAAATTCAATATCAACCCATTCATTATCAACTAATTTTGATAATTCTTCATATATTTTTTTATCACCAATTACAGCAATGTTTTGAAAAACACCATTTTCTAAAAGTAATAAATCATATAGAAGCATAGCTATATAACTCCCTAAACAAAAATGCACTTACAATCTCTTCTATATTCATTGTAGTTGGAGTAAGAAGTGGCTCAGCCCCCATATTTAAAAAATCAAATACATATTCTTCTTGTGGAGTGATAAAAAAATCCACTTCTCCTACTAAACTATCTCTACTATCAAACTCTTCAATACTATCAATTTTTCCATCTTTTAGATTAATTCTTACAAATCTATCTGCTTCATTTGAAGGAGATATTATATCTCCTTTTAATGGTATTCCAAGCCTCATCTTACAATCTCTCCTCTATAAGCAGCTATTCCATAAGTTAGATTACCAATATGAGGAAAATCTGGTTGTTGTTGAAGTATTCTTTGGACATAAGCACTTCTACTTCCTACATGACAATATAAAATCCACGGCTCATCTTTATATGGCATAACCTCTTCAAGTGCTACATAAAAATTACTTGTAGGCACTAAAAAGTCAGCCCCTTTTATTCTACCCATTTGCCATTCAAAAGGCTCTCTAATATCAAGTAATTTAAATTTTACCATCCCTTTTTCTCTGGCTTTTAATAAAAGTTCTAATTCTTCTCCACTTAATTGAGATTTTGCTAAAATCTCTTCTACTTGAGATTGACTAAATCCATCAATTTGTCTTGCGTGATGCTCTTCTTTTTTAAGAGCATTTTTAGCATATTCTTGGGTACAAAAAATCCCACAATGACATACACCATCTTGTGGTATCTCTTTTTCTATCGCAGGCTTACAAGGGCAAATTCTATCATCTTTATTAAATTGAGGCACAAAACAAGGACAATATCTTTTACCATGAAGCAATTTATTATTTGTAAGCCCTTTTATAATTCTCTCTACTACTGCCTCATCTGGATTAAATCTCCAATTAAATTGTTTAATTACTTTATTTGCAAATTCTTCTGTTTTAACCATTTCATCTTGAAATTCTTTACTATTTATATCAATAGTCATTATTTATCTCCCTTTTTTTGTATAATTATACCAAAAAGGTATTTTATGAAATATGATAGATGTAAAAAATTGTTTTCAAATTTTGATGATTTGCAAAAATTAAAAATATTAATTTGTGGGCTTGGTGGTGTAGGAGGATATGCTCTTGATTGTCTATATAAAAGTGGTATTACAAATATCACAGCCATAGATTATGATATTTTTGAAATTCATAATCAAAATAGACAAATTGGAAGTGAATATGTAGGAGAGAAAAAAACAAAAGTATTTAAAACTTTATATCCTAAAATCACTACTATTGATATACAAATAACTCCTAAATGGGTAGATGAGTTTGAATTTGATAAATTTGATTTTATAATAGATGCCATAGATGATATACCAGCTAAAATAGCTCTTATTAAAAAAAATCATCACAAAATCATATCATCTATGGGAGCTGCAAAAAGGATAAATCCTACTCAAATTCAAATCTCTTCTATATGGAAGACATACAATGACCCTTTTGCAAAAGTTATAAGAAGTAGATTAAAAAAAGAAAAATTTAACAAAAACTTTAAAGTGGTCTTTTCTACTGAACTTCCTATACAATGTGATATGGGCTCATTTATAGGAGTTACAGGGAGTTTTGGAATGGCTTTATGTAGTGAAGTTATCATACAAGCTTCAAATAAAACTAACTAAGCCTATTTTTATAATCTTCAAAACAAAACTCCCTAACAATCCATAATTTTCCATCTTTTCTCTTATATCCAATACTTGGCATTCTAACACCATTAAAATGTGTGTTTTTTACCATTGTATAGTGAATCATATCTTCAAAAATAACCCTATCTCCAACTTTTAATTCTCTATCAAAACTATAATCCCCTATTACATCCCCACTAAGGCAAGTGTTTCCTGCTAATCTATAAGTGTATTTTTTCTCATTTGCTTCTCCTGCCCCTCTAACCTCTGGGCGATATGGCATAGCAAGAACATCTGGCATATGAGCCTCTGCACTTGTATCAAGAATAGCAATTCTCATCCCATTATCTACTATATCTAAAACTTCACTTACTAAATATCCACTCTTCCATCCAACAGCTTCTCCTGGTTCAAGTATCACCTCAACATCATATTTTTGTTTGAAATTTTTAATAATCTCAATTAATTCATCTACATCATAATCCTCTCTTGTAATATGATGTCCTCCACCAAAATTTACCCACTCCATTTGATACAAATACTCTCCAAATTTCTCTTCTACTCCCTCTAAAACTTTTTTTAAAGGTTTTGTATCCTGCTCACACAATGTATGAAAATGAAGACCACTTACATTTTCAAGCAAATCCCCTCTAAAATTTTTCTTTGTAACTCCCATTCTACTAAAAGGAGCACACGGGTCATAAAGTGGCACTGGTGAAGAACTAACTTCTGGATTAATTCTAATTCCTATTTTTGCTTTATTTTTTACTCTATCTTGATATTTTAGAAGTTGATTAAATGAATTAAATATCACTTTATCGCTAATTTCTGCTATTTCATCAATTTCATCATCTTTATAAGCTGGTGAATAGGTATGAACCTCCCAAGGTTTCATATTTGCAAGTTTTGCTTCCCATAACCCACTACAAGTAGCCCCACTTAGATATTTTTCTAATAAATCAAATGTAGCCCACATTGCAAACCCTTTAAGGGCCACTAAAACTTTACAACCCGCCTCTTTTTGCACTCTATCTAAAATTTTTAGATTCTTCTCTAATAACTCCTCCTCACAAATATAGATTGGTGTTTTCATAAAAATATCCTTATGTATAAAGTTTCAAAAGATTATCCATTTTTCTACACATATTTAAAAGTAACATATCAACAACAACAACCGCACTCATAGCCTCAGCAACAATTGAACCTCTAACAGCTATAATTGGGTCATGTCTTCCTTTTAAAGTAATAGTAGTTTCATTTCCCTCAATATCGATAGTTTTCTGTTCTCTAAATATAGAGGGAGTAGGTTTAAAATAGATTTCAAACTCTACATCCTCTCCATTGCTAATTCCTCCTAAAACTCCGCCACTATTGTTTGATAGAAAACCATCTTCACTTATCTCATCATTGTTTTCAGCACCGCTCAATCTATGGGCATTGCTGTTTCCAATATAAACCCCTTTTACTCCATTGATGCTTACCATTGCACTGGCTAAGATGTTATCAAGTTTGTAATATATCGGTTCTCCCAAACCAACCGGCACATTTTTGATTTTAACCTTTACCACTCCTCCGACAGAGTTATGCTCATTTTTATGTTTTAAAATTATCTCTTTCCAAACACTCTCTTTCTCTCTATCAACTGCAAAAATCTCGCTCTCTTTTGCAAAATCAAAATCCTCCTCCTCTGCTCTAACTCCTCCAATCTCTACAACCCCGCTAACTATTTCTATTCCCAATTGATTTAGGATAAGTTTTGCCACGGCTCCAACTGCTACTCTACTTGCTGTTTCCCTTGCACTGCTTCTTCCTCCACCTCTATAATCTCTAATTCCATATTTGTGCCAATAGGTAAAATCTGAATGTCCTGGTCTAAATAGCTCTTTTATATTTGAGTAATCTTTGCTTTTCTGATTTTGATTGAAAATTACCATTGCAATTGGAGTTCCCGTAGATTTTCCCTCAAACACTCCGCTTAAAATCTCTACTTTATCCATCTCATTCCGAGCAGTAGAAAATCTATTTTTACCTGGTCTTCTCCTATCCATCTCAGATTGAATAAACTCCTCATCAATTTCAAGACCTGCTGGCACTCCATCAATTACCACTCCTATCGCTTTTCCGTGACTCTCTCCAAAAGTTGTAAATTTAAAAATTTTTCCAAACTGATTCATAATCCCAACTCCTCTTTCAATTCACCAATTGCAATTTTTGCAGCATTTTGTTGAGCTACCTTTTTAGAGTGTCCCCGAGCAGTTGAATAGAGTTTATCATTGATAAAAACTCCTATCTCAAACTCCTTTTTGTGGTCCGGACCCGTCGAAGAGATTAACCTATAATCTGGTGTGCAACCAAAATGAGCCTGAGTTATCTCCTGCAATGTTGTTTTATAATCTTTTAACAATTTTTCCGGTTCAATATCTTTATAAACTTTCAAAATCAATCTTATACTTACCTCTTTTACCTTCTCCAATCCTGCTTCAAGATATAAAGCCCCCATTAGCGCTTCAAAAGAGTTGGAAAGAATAGAGGGTTTATTTCTTCCATTGTTATGCTCCTCTGCGGGAGATAAGAAGATAAACTCTCCAAGATTCAACTCATTAGCCAATTTTGTAAAAGAGGCCTCATTTACAAGAGCCGCTCTCAATTTTGATAGAATCCCCTCTTCCGCTTCCGGAAAAGTGTTAAATAGAAACTCTCCTACAACTAAATCTAAAACCGCATCACCTAAAAACTCCAATCTTTCATTATTATATTCTCTTGTATAACTTTTATGTGTAAGTGCCTCGATTATTAAGTTTTTATTTTTAAACTGATAATCCAAACACTCATATAACTTCTCTAAACTCTCGTCTATACTATTTTGTTCATTCCTCATTTAATTTCCTTTCATAATTTTTGATTGCTATCTTCAAAACCTCTGGGTTAAATTCTATAAAACTATTTAACTCAAAAAATTGAGGTTTAGATACTAAATAGAAAAACTCCAAATGCAAAGTAGCTCCTACAATTTTTTTCACTCTATCTTTTATAAAACAACTACTACACTCTACCAATTTAACAAGTTCCACATTCTCTTTATCAAGCTCCCACTTTTTTGCAACAATGGAAGCCAACTCAAAAAGAGTCATACCTGTGAATCGTTTAAGAATTTTACCATAATCTAAACCACCACTTTCTCTTAATAACTGAACTTGTTCAAACTTTTCTCCCAATAAATCATCAACTAAACAGATTGTTGCCGGAATAATAGCAATAGAATCACTATATTTTTTATAAGTTACCTCATCTAACTCTAAAATTATGGCATCTTTTGAATAATTTAAAAAGGCAGATTGAAACTCTTCAAAATCTAAATCCTTAAATAGTTTCCACTCTTTTGGCATCAACAGAGTTACCATATAACTCAATAAAACCCCTCTTGCCATCTCCAAACCCATTATAGAAAACATCTGACGAGTGTTAGTAACTTTTTCACTAAATCCAAAATAAGCACTATTTACAATTTTTGATATCCTCTGTTTTAACACAATATCACTATCTGCACTATCTGCGGCTTTTTGCAACTCCCCTATCTTCAAATAGTGAATTGTATCTTTTACAGACTGAGGAAGTGGTGGTATCTCTGCTATCTTTTTAATAATCTCCAACTTTGATATCAACATAAAAAAAAACCTCTATTCAACAGGCAATCCTATCTCTATATTTCTTAACCCTTTTTTAAACCTATACAGCACTTTCTTATTAAAAGCATTTAATGTTCCTAACATTCTTTTTATATCTCGCGGTGTCTTTTTATCTCTCAAATTTTGATAATAAATATCAATTAACTCTTTCATAAATTTCACTGATAATTTCGCTGCTATCTTCTTATTCTTAACTGCATCTCTTAATAAAATTTTATACTCTTTTTGAATCTGCTCATTTTCAAACTGTCCAACTAACCTCATATCTTGTGGAATTAAAACTTCATACTTTTTAAAAAATTGTTCTAATATAAAAAGATGCTGTTGAGTTAGCATAGCAATATAGGGCATAAAATGGTAATTATACTTTCTACTCAAAATAAGTAGAGTATCTCTAATCATCTTCTCCTTTTCGTAGATATAGATTAACTTCTTTTTCTGCTCCTCATCAAATTCTGCCTTTGGCATATTCAATACTCTCTCTATATAACTCTTTTTTACTTTGTAAAGTTTAAAGTTTGGAAAATCATCTATACTATAAACCTTAAAATAATCAAACGAGTATAAACACGAAAAAAAGAAAAACAATAAAACAACTACCCTTTTCATTTTGAGCTCCTTTATTCAATAATAAACTCAGCCATATCTTGCACAAACTGATTAAATTCTATCGGTCTCACAAGAAATTTATCTACTCTTCTACTTTCTATCTCATTTTTTAAATTGTCATCAGTAGTTATAACTACAATTTTTAAATTCTCAAATCTATTATTCCACTCTATCCAATCCAATAACTCAATTCCATCCATATTTGGCATATAAATATCTAACAAAAGTAAATCATAATGATTTTTTTCTAACTTCTCTTTTGCCTCTTCACCATTTTCAGCTTCATCAATAGAATTAAGGTCATATCCAAGTTGTTCTAAATAGGATATCGTTAATTTTCTGTTTATAATTTCATCATCTACAATTAAAATCTTTTTCATCTTTTATCCTTTTTATAAAATTCTTGATATAGTAGTTACTAATACACTTTGAGTTGTTGGTTTTGCCAAAAACTCAGTTCCTCCTGCTTTAAAGAATCTTTCTCTATCATCCTCTAAAACATTAGAAGTAATTGCCACAATAGGAGTTGGTTTTAAGCCTTTATCCTTTTCATATTTTCTAATAAGTTTTGTAGCTTCTACCCCATCCATTATAGGCATAGTTAAATCCATAAAGATAAAATCATATTTTTTATCCATAAACATCTCAACCGCCTCTTTTCCATTTGAAGCAATATCATTCTCTATCTCTAACTCATCTAAAATAATTTTCATCAATCTTTGATTGATTAAATTATCTTCTACAATAAGAGCCTTTTTAAACTTCAACGGATGGAAATTGACAGGTTTATGTTTTGTTAAGATATCTCCTAAATAATTATATAAAGAGATAGGGAAAAGTGGATAGTAAATTCTTGCTAATGGAAACTCTGCTCTTGTGTCTCCAACTTTTGTAAAATGAATATAGTTTATTTTTCTATTCTCTATCTCTTTAAAATCATTAAACTCTGAGTTGGAAATAAGCAATACTGATGCTTTTAACTCATCTAAACTTTTTATTTCTCTGTATGCAATTCCAAAGTTATCAAGATAAAATTTCAGTGAATCTGTATAAACAGAGTTATCAGATAGGATATCCACATTATAGTGGAGCTTGTTCATTATACATAAAGTTTCATCAACTGTTTCAAACTCTAAATCAAAAAAGAATTTTGTTCCAACTTTATATTTAGATTCTACTTTAATTTCTGAGCCCATCATCTCTATATATTTTGAAACAATTGTCATTCCTAAACCTGTTCCACCATAATTTTTAGTAGTTGAACTATCAGCCTGAGTAAAAGGCTCAAAAATTTTAGCTACCTGCTCTTTTGTCATTCCAATTCCTGTATCTTTTACCTCAAAATAGATTTTTGTTTTTGAACCTTTACTTTTCTTTTTCAATATCGTAATAACAACCTCTCCACCTCTCGGAGTAAATTTAATGGCATTATTTATTAGATTTGTTAAAATCTCTTTCATTTTTAAAACATCACCCTTCACAACCTTTGGTAATTTAGGGTCAATATATATTGCTAATGAAATATGCTCCTGTGAAGCTTTTGCTGAAAAGATATTGATAGCATCTCCAAATTCTTTACAAGGGTCAAAATCCTCAAAATATAACTCCATCTTATCTGACTCGATTTTAGATATATCCAAAATTTGATTGATAATTAAAAGTAGATTTTTTGCACTAATATCAATTGTATTCAGATAATCAAGTTGAGTTTGGTCAAGTTTAGACATTTTCAACAACTCTATAAATCCCATAACCCCGTTTATTGGTGTTCTAATTTCGTGAGACATATTCGCAAGGAAAAGAGATTTTGCTCTGTTAGCTGCTTCTGCTCTCTCCTTCTCCTCTTCAAGCTTATGCATAGACTCCTCTATAATGTGGTATGCCTTATATTGCCCGTCAGTTGTAGAGATATCAAGTTTTACATCTATACCAATAATTTGTGCTAATGAATTCAATAGATGAGATAGAGAACTGATATTATTTTGTAATCCTTTAATAATATATAATGAACCTATCTCCAACAGAAAAGAAAATAGGAATAAAATAGCAGAAATAACCAACAAATTAAAACTATTCTCTTTAATTTTATAAGCTTCATTGATTATATAATCATTTATATTATTTTTTATCTGATTTAAAAAAGAGATATGACGATTCAATGTTGAATCCCAATCCATAATATCTATTGTATAGCCATAAAACTCCCCACTATTGTAATAATAAAGATTGTTATAATCTACAATTTTTCTGTTTTCAATTAAATCATTCACATTAACAGTATATTGAGTTCTACTCATATTTCTAAATATATCTATCTTAAAATTATTGATTGGCAAGAAAATATCTGTAATCTGAATGTTTCTTTTTAAATCGTTATAAAGAGTTTCTGGAATTGGCTTATCTTGTGCTAAATAAGATGAAATAATACTATTTTCCACTATATTCTTCTGAATCATCTTTGTTACTAAAATACTATTATCAATATCTGCCTTTAAATCTTTCATATATGAGAAACCTAAAATTTTTCTTTGATGAGAAATAATTAATTCTACAAGCCTTCTATAATAATCACTAAATTTAAAATTATCAACTCTTTTTCTTTCCACTTTAATATTTTTCAAAAAGTTGAGAAGAGTGTTACTTCTATCTAAATTTTGATACTCTTTTATCTCCTTAATTGAATTATCCACTATCTCTCTACTTAAATTTAACTGACTTTGAATTAGAGGAATACCATTTTTAGTTAAAACATAAGTTTCACTCTTAATTTTTTCATTAGAAACATTTACCAACAATTTAGATAAAAGATTGGAAAATTTAGCATATTGAGCAACCCGTTGAGCATCCTGATACTTATTATAATTGAGATACAAAAAATAACCACTAACTAACATTAACAAAAACACTGAAAAACCTAAAATGTTAATTGCTTTTCTTATCGATATTCTCATAACCTAAACTCCTTTCTATTAAAAACTATATTTTAAACCCAAATTAAATAACTTCATATCAAACTGCTCTAAACTAAACAATGAAAACTTTCCATTGATAATATAATGAGGAGTAAATTGATAATTAAACTCCCATTTATACCAATTTTTAATTTTCTTTCCTAAATTGCAACTATAATACTCCTCCTCTTGAACTAAATATCTTGTCTTTCCAAACATAACAGCCAAAGAGGTATCAAACTTATCATAAATATATCCAAATTTTAAATCTAAACTATTATAAGTTCTATCATCTCTTACAAAAACAGCATAGTATGAAGGTGAAAAATAGATTGGCATATCTCCTATAAAACTATTTCTATTTAAAGAGAATTGATATACTCTATCTTCAGCATAATTGGAAAAATCTGCCCCAACTTTATAATCCACCTCATCTTTTGAATAGTAATTTAAAATATAGATATATCCATTATTAAGTCCATTTTTTACAGTCTGCAATCCAAATTCCAAGTTTTTACCAGTATCCAACTCCTTATTAACCGTTAAAAAGTTTTCATCTTGAACAAAATCTGAGTCATATATGTTTATCTTTTTTAATCCAACTTTAAATTTTAATGTCTCATCTTCACTATTACCATTATATAAAAATCCATAATAATACCCACTATTTGAGGATATTTTAACTAGACCATTATATAAAATTAACTCTTTTGCATCTATCAAAGATATTAAAAAATAGAGTAAAATAAACAAAAATCTCATCTCTCTCCTTTTTCAGCTTCCTTTTTTGCAATTGTATCACAAATTTCATTCTCTTTATACCCAGAATGTCCTTTTATCCAATGAATTTTAATTTTATGTGATTTTGCAACCTCTATAAACTCTTTCCATAAATCCACATTCTTTACATTTTTAAAATTTTTCCTAATCCAATTTGGTAGCCACTCCTCAATTCCCTTTAAGACATATAAACTATCACTATATAATTCCACTATGCAAGGCTCTTTCAACTGCTTTAAGGCATTTATAACAGCCATCAACTCCATTCTGTTATTGGTTGTATTTAAAGAACCCCCACTGATAATTTTTTCTCTATCTTTATATCTCAAAATGGCACACCAACCCCCTCTTCCAGGGTTACCCAAACAACTTCCATCAGTAAAAAGTTCTATCTTTTTCATCTTAACATCCTAACTATCTAAAAATCTATTCTAAAAGATTGCAATTATAACAAAAATATCATTTTTATAGTCTCAATAGTTTGATATAATTATAAATTAAAAAAGGATAAAAAATGAAAGCAAAACAATACAGAAAAACTTTATCTATTTTATTGGATATTTTAAACAGACTATATTTAGGGGAAAAAATCTCAACCTCTACAATTGAAAATGATTATGAAGTTACAATAAGAACCGC
>CAZBVR010000050.1:0-8207 GCA_964495415.1 uncultured Nautiliales bacterium | reverse complement strand
TTATTATCAATAACAATCGCTAAATAATCTCCAACATGTTTTCCGGTCCAATCTCCAAAAATTTTAGCACCTTCGCTATTTAATGTAAAGTTAATAACGGGTTGATTATTTTGATTATATCCAACTCTCGCATCTGTTATCATACTTCCGTCTAGAATCGGAAGCTCTTTAACTACATATTTTCTACTTCCATCCTTAGATTCCAAAATTTTATCTCCATATTTTCGTGCTTCTTCATCTGTTTGAGGATTGTGTTGAGTATCAACCTGCATCAACTCCAAATGAGCCGCTGTTGAAATCAATCTTCTTGCTCTCTCCTCCTCCTCTTTTGTTTTGATACCTGGAAGCTCTACAACAATTTTATCCTCTCCCTGCTTTGTAACACTTGGCTCACTCAATCCAAAAGCATCTAATCTACTTCTAATAGTTTGAATAGCCTGCTCAATAGCATTCTTTTTAGTTAAGGCTATCTCTTCCGGAGTTAAATTTAAATTATAGATAACCTCATCTTTTGTTACTTTTTTATCTATTTTAAACCCTTGAAAAGAGTTTAACTCCTTATTCATCTTTTTCATATCATCTTTATCTAAGAGTATAAAAGAGATTCCTTTATCTGATACTTTAATATCATCAGTATATAACTCCTCTTTCTGAGAAATATATCTAATTGTGGCTGCGGTTGTTTTTAGTTTTGATTTAATCGCTTCATCATATTTAACACCCAAAAGTAGATACATTCCTCCCTGCAAATCCAAACCTAATTTTACTTTTGCTCCACTCCCATTCGTAAAGGTAGGAATAGAAAAAACTATTCCGAACAATAAAGCAAGAGTAAAAATAACCATTCTATAACTCATCTTCATCTGTTACCCTTTTTTAGTTTCAGTAGTTTCCTCTTCCAACTTTCTTGCAATAGCATCTTTTGTAATTTTAACTTCTACATTGTTATCTATTTTTGCTTTAATAAAATCGTTCTCATTTTTAACAACTTCTGCTATAATTCCACCAGCGGTAACGATTTTATCACCTTTTTTAAGTGATTCAACCATTGCTTTATGTTGCTGTTCCTGTTTTTTTTGTGGCAAAAATACCAGCAGATAAAAGATAACTCCCATTATTATCAATGGTAAAAGTGAGGCAAGAATACCAGGCTGTTGTTGAGCTGTTTCTGTTGCTGCATATAATGGTGTCATTCTAATCCTTTAAAAAAATTTTCTCACGAGGAGATATTTATGAGATGTTATTTTAACACATATTATATAAAATTGGGTTTAATTATCGCTTTTTTTTTCAGTTTGCCTCTATATTTAATCCACTTTTCATTTAACTACAAACTTCTAAACACTCTCTCTTTTCTTTTTGCAACTCTTTTAGTTATGCTAAATAGAGAAAAAAAGAGTATGTTTTGGAGTGGTTTCTTTTTAGCCATCTTTTGGCTATGGTGGATTGGATTAAGTTTTATCTATTACAATTTACCCTTTTTAATTCCACTTATAATTATTGCTATTGCTCTGTTTTATGGGATAATTTTTTTGCTTATCTCCTATTTAAAATATAGAGTTTTAATTTTAACAGCCATAGTTTTTGGATTGCCATATATCGCTCCATTTCACTTCAATTGGCTTAGATTGGATATTTTACTTCCAGAAACCTATCTTTATCCAACAAAATTTTTACCCTCTGCACCTTTAAAAATAGAAACTATTCATACCTCAGTCCCACAAAAGTTGAAGTGGAAAAAACTTTATATTCCAAAAGAGATAGATAACAACTTCAAATATATAGAAAACTCAATAGAGAAAGGATATGATGTTGTTGTTTTACCTGAAACTGCTTTCCCAATAGTTATAACTCAATATGAAGAGATGGTTGAAAAATTAAAAAAACTATCAAAAAAAATTGCCATAGTAACCGGAGGTTTAAGTTATAAAAATAACAACTATTACAACTCTACATACCTTTTTCAAAATGGTAGTTATCAAATTTTTAACAAACATATCTTAGTTCCTTTTGGAGAATATATTCCTCTCCCCTGCTGTAAAAACTTTTTTAATCAACTCTTTTTTGATGGAGCAGAAGATTATATTGCGGATAAAAGTTTTAGTAGTTACAAAATTGAGAATGTTAGATTTTTAAATGCTATCTGTTATGAAGCCACAATTGAAAAACTTTATCAAAATAGAGAAAAATATATAATTGCTATCTCAAACAATGGTTGGTTTAAGCCATCTATTGAACCGACCTTACAAAAATTGATAATCCACTACCTTGAATTAAAATATAACAAAAGAGTGTATCATTCTGTAAATTATTGAAAAAGGAGAAAAAAATGAATCTGTTTATAACTGCTACAAATACCAATATAGGTAAAACCTATACAACTTTAAGATTGATAAAAAAGTTTGCCGAAAAAGGATACAGAGTTGGAGTTTTTAAACCTATTGAAACGGGAGTTGATAAAATTCCCCTCGACGGAATGAAACTTTTAGAAGAGGTTAGAAAATACAATAGAGAATTTGAGAAAATTGGGATTGATGAGATAGTTCCAAATCAATTTCAACTACCAGCTTCCCCCTTTGTAGCAGGAAAAGTCGATTTCAAAAAGATAGATGAAAGTTTTAAAAAGATATCTTCTCATTCTGATATTGTTCTAATTGAGGGAGCAGGAGGAGTTATGGTCCCAGTAAATGATAATTTCTATATGTTTGACTTCATAAACTACTTTAAAGCAAAAAGTTTATTGGTAGTCCAAAGTAAATTAGGCTGTATCAATGATTTAGAGTTAAACTTAAACTTTTTTAAGCCAGATGTTTGGGCAATAAATCTATTTGATAGAGAGGAGTTTTTCAAAATCTCATACCCATATCTAAAAGATAGATATAAAAATGTTCTTACAATCCAAGATAATTTAGATACAATTGTATCTCTATTATCACAAAAAGAGAGGAGAAAATAATGAATGAAACAAAAAAGACAGAATTAAATACTCATAAAAAAATTAACCAGCAACTGTGTGGAAAACTTATTGAATTAAAAGAGAATTATGCCAAAGTAAAATTTGAAGCCACAGAGGAGATGGCTGTTGATGAGTTGGGACTTATTCACGGGGGTTTCACATTTGGAGCCGCGGATTTTTGTGCAATGGCTACAATAAATCATCCAAATGTGGTATTAGTTTCAAGTAACTCAAAATTTTTAGCACCAGTTAAAGTTGGAGATGTTGTTATCTTTGAAAGTGAAGTTGTTTTTGATGATGATAAAAAACAGGAAGTTATTGTTAGAGGAACTATTGATGATATAAAAGTGTTTGAAGGAGTGTTTGGAACGGTTGTTTTGAAAAAACATGTGTTGAAACTGAAAATTAGCGACTAAAAAAGGAGAAACTATCTCCCTAACTCCTCCACAACCTCATCAATTTTAATAAACCTTTTTTGGTATCGATTTTGTTGAAATTGCCATTTCTGAAATACCATTTTTGGCTTAACAATTAAAAATACTCTTTTATTATTGATAGCTAACTTTTTCATCTCCTCTAAATTTCTCTTTATAATAGGAGACTTATCACTTAAAATTATATGTCCTAAAAACTCGTTTATTGTATATGGTCTTTCAAAATTTGCTACAAACTCATCTTTTTTCAATCTATACTTAAAAACTCTTTTAAAGTTATCTTTATTATTTTCATAATTGTTAAAATCTAAATTAACCTCTATTAGGTAGCAATTTCCCTCTTTAATAAAGTATTGATTAAAATAGTTTATAAAGAATCCACTTCCATTTTCTTTAATATGGTCTATCTTTTCATTGAAGATAGTTATATCATATTTATCAATCATCGTTTTTGTTGGAGTAAAAAAGATATCTATCTTATCTTTACAACTTTTTTCTATATTTTCAAACTCCTTTTTAAATGATTTCTTAAAAGTCGGGTCTTTAAGATTAAAATGGATATTGTTATCACTATTGATTTTATAAATAGTGTTTGCAATTGCAATCTCCTCTATTGTCGGATTATCTATTTTGTTATTTTTAAAAAATAGAATTACATCCTCTTCTGGAACATAATCCTCCCAATTAGCCACTCTTTGACTTGCCATAAGCGATATTAGAAAAAATATAGATATTAAAAGTAAGTTTCTCATTACAAACAACCTTTCATTTTTGGATAAGATATTCGTATTATACAAAAAATTTAATCTAAAATCTCTTTATTTTGATAGAATTATGGGAAAAAATGGAGTTAATAATGAAAATTTTATTTGTATGCTTAGGTAACATATGCAGAAGTCCCTTAGCAGAAGGGATAGCAAGGAGTTTAAGTAATGAGCATATTTTTGATAGTGCCGGAACAGGACATTGGCATATAGGAGAACCTCCTTGTGAAAAGTCTCAATTGATAGCAAAAAGAAAAGGGATAGATATTAGTAAATTAAGAGCAAGACAGATAGATAGCAGTGATTTAAACAAGTGGGATAAAATAATAGTAATGGACTCCCAAAACTTAGAGGAACTGAAAAAAAGAGGATTTAAAAATGTTGAAAAACTTCTTGATATAGATGTGCCAGACCCCTACTTTTTTGATGGAGATAGGGGAATGGATGAAATTTATGAGATGATAAAAAAAGGAGTAGAAAAAAAGTTTAATCAACTACAAATCTAAAACCATTTCTAAACAACTCCTTCTTTATCTCCTCTTGATGCTCTAAGCCTTTTGTTTCAAGGGCAATTGAAACATTGGCATCTCCAAAAGCAAGATTTAAATCTGTTCTATCATAACCTATTGAAACGATATTAGCTTTAACTCTACTCAAAATCTCTGTCAATTTCATTAAACTACCCGGTTTATCAATTAGAGTAACTATCAACTTCATTTTTCTATACGATTTTAACAACCCTTTTTCAATAATCAAATTTACCATAGTTACATCTATATTTCCACCACTTACCACAACCCCAACTTTTTGTGGAGAAGTGAATTTAATTTTATGATGCATTAAAGCGGCTATTCCAACAGCTCCCGCACCCTCTACTACTATCTTCTGTTTCTCCATTAGATATAGAATAGCATTTGCTATCTCCTCATCATCAACCTCAACAATATCATCTACATATTTTTGAATAATCTCAAAAGTCAATTTATTGGTATCTCTTACCGCTATACCATCTGCAATAGTTTTTACATTTACACTATCTTGAATTATCCCACTTTTATAGGAGTTATACATAGCAGGAGCTCCCTTAGCGGTTACACCAATAATTTTTATATTTGGATTTATCTCTTTTGCAGCTACTGCAATTCCGCTAATCAAACCTCCCCCACCTATTGGAACAATAATCACATCTAAATCGGGCTTACTTTCCAACATCTCCAAAGCGATAGTTCCTTGACCAGCCATCACTTCATAATCAGCAAAAGGGTGAATAAAAGTTTTTCCACTCTCCTCAGCCAACTTAGTAGCATATTCATAAGCTTCATCATAATTATTTCCCGCTAAAATTACCTCTCCACCATACCCTTTCACTCCGCTAACTTTTGTCATTGGAGTAGCTTCGGGCATCACAATAATAGAGGGGATATTAAAATAACTTGCACTATAAGCAACCCCTTGGGCATGATTACCAGCACTCGCAGCAATAACCCCCCTTTTCTTCTCCTCCTCTTTTAAAGTGGAGATTTTATTGAAAGCTCCTCTTAACTTAAAAGCTCCTGTTAATTGTAGATTTTCCTTTTTGAGGTAAATTTCATTACCTACCATTTGAGACAAAACCGGAGCATAGGCAAAAGGGGTTTTGGTAACTACTTTTTCAATTCTCTTTTTTGCTTCCTCTATCTTTTTTAAACTAACCATTTTGACATCTCTTATCTTCCACCATTGTGCATTTGTCTTGAACAGCTATTAAACCGCCCTCTTCTGCAATTCTAATAGTTTCATCATTTACTACACCCTCTTGTAGCCAAATATATTTAGCCCCTATCTCAACCGCTTTTTTTGCAATTGGAGGAGTGTCGCTCCCTTTTCTAAATACTACAACCATATCAACTTTTTCAGGAATCTCATCTAAACTTCTATAAACCTTTTCTCCTAAAATATACTCCTCTCTTGGATAAACGGGAACAATTTTTATCCCTTTATCTTTAAAATAGTTGGCAACAATGTTACTATCCCTATGAGGTTTTGGAGACAATCCAACTACTGCCATCACTTTTGTATCTTTTAATATTGCACACAACTTTTCATCTCTCTTTTTTGCACTTGGTAATTCACAACTACTCATCTAAAAATCCTTTTTCACTTTTCTCATAATTTTAGCAAATTTTTTGGCTATCAAGATATCTTTCAAGTATATTTTTTGCAGCCAAACTATCAATTCTTCCATCTCTTTTATATTTTATCTCCCCTTTCATACTTTGCTCCACCTCAAAACTTGAAAAACTTTCATCTACAAACTCAACTATTCCATTAAAATCTATCAAATTTGTAAAATGTTTAATTCTATTTGAAGTATCTTCATTAGTAAATGGAATACCCACTATTAGTTTATCAATCTTCCACTCTTTCAAAAGTTCAGAAACCTCTCTACTCGCTTGATTTCTATTTTTTCTAATAATTGCCTTCAAAGGCACAACAACTGAACCATTTGGAGTATATGCAACTCCTATTCTTTTTAATCCCACATCAATAGCCATTATTTTCATCTATCTCTCCTTGACTTGATTTTCACTTAAAATAGACCTTTCCCTCTTTTACCTCTATCTCTCCAAATAGTTCCATTTCATACAATTTCTCTCCATATATTCTAAAAGCCTCATTATAATCTATAATTTTTCCACTATTTTTCTTAATTCCCAAACCATTAGCAAACTTTTCAATATCAAAAATTAACTCTATCTCCCCCTCCTCTGCCAATCTATTAGTGGCCAAACTTTCGCCTATTCTATGTGGGACAGAATAAATTTTTTTACCACTCTTTTTGGCAATTTCAAAACTTCTATAACTACCACTATTCTCATCCGCTTCTACAATTATTAAAAACTCCGATATATCAACTATAATCTGATTTCTTTCTAAAAAAGTGTAGGGACGAGGCATAAAGCCCTCTTTATATTTTGTGATTAAAAGATGATTTTTTGCTATCTCTTTTATTAAAGAACTATTAACCTTTGGATAGTAGATATCAATCCCAGCAGGAGATACCATAATAGTTTTAGAAGCATTTTTGTGAGCAATCGCATCAACTCCCATTGCTCCACCACTCACAATAACATACTTTTTACTCAAAATTTTAGAAAGTTGAGCGGTAACCTCTTTGCTATATCTTGATGGTCGTCGAGTGCCTAAAATCGCTATCTTTGGTAATTCCAAAAGAGAGATATCTCCTTTATAATAAAAGTTATATCCACAAAAACTAACCATAAAGAAGCTTATATAATTGATCTATATATAGCAATTCTACTTTTTTAAACATATCCTTACTCTCTCTTAAAGCTTGAAAAGTTTTAAAATGAGGATGACATATAGCTATTGCATAACCTCTTTTAACTGCTATTCTAACCGCTCTTTTTATCTGATTTTTTATATAAGTTACATTCTCTTCATTATCTAAAAAGATATTTCGACTTAATAGTGGATAGTTATGCTCTTTCCATATTTGAGGGGCTTTTGTTTTAGAAGTAGTTTTGCTATCTAAAAAGAGTAAATCCTCATTATTTAAAACACTAAATAAAATTCTCATACTTCTTAAATCAGAAGTAAATTTGCTACCTGTGTGATTATTTACAAATTTAACTTTTGGAAAATTTTTCTTTATAGCCTTTACTCTATCTAAAATAGTTTTATAATTATCTCCTACATGTAAGGTATTCTCCTCCTCTGGAAAAGTTTTACTCATAGCTTGCATAGGAAAATGAACCATAAAATGGGAGAACTTTTTTGCATAAATAGGGGTTTTGGGATGTCGTTTTGTTGGTGGAAAAAAGGAAGGTGTAATTGGGAGTTTTAAGTTAATTAACTCTTTAACTTGCCAATAGAAACTCATATCATCCATAATAATTACAAGTTTAGGTTTCTTTTTAAACTCTGCTATATTCTTTTTATTCTCTTGCTTTTCTTGCTTTTCTTGTTTTTCTAAACTTAAATTAAACTCCTCTTCCTCTTTTTTATTCTCTTTATAATCTATCGCTTCACTATTCCCTATTTCATTATACT
>CAZBVR010000049.1:0-3605 GCA_964495415.1 uncultured Nautiliales bacterium | reverse complement strand
CCTTAGGTAAAGCAACTTTTATCATAAATTATTCTCCTTAATTGTTTTAATCATTCCTTGAAAAACCAAATTTTTCATATAGATGCCATTTGTAAAAAATTTACTCAAATAGGCTCCATCTCCTCCGGTAAAGTAGAGTTTCTTATTTTTAGATACCTTTTCAATCATAGAAACAACCATTCCAATAAAACCATAATTTATAGCCTCAGATGTATTGATTGGAAGTAGTTTTAAATCTATATCTGAAATAAATGGATAATCCAATTTTTCACTCACTTTTTTATAAGAGGAATGTAATATATTTAGACCAGGCAAAATATAGCCTCCCAAATGGAGACCTCCTGCCATAATATCAATAGTGATAGCAGTTCCTGCATCGATTACAACTCCATCTTCAACCGTCTTACAAGCCATAATTCTATCGATACCTAATCCCTCATATGCACTCTCAAAAGTTACATATTTTCCCAAATCAATAGAATCGGGATTCTTTTTAAGCAACTCTTTTCTTTTTCTATTATTCACACTAATGAAATAGATTTTCTCTTTTCTTAAACTACACTCAATCTCATCAAAAATTTTTCCACTTTTACAAAAATGAAAATGGGTATTCCCAATATCACACAAAATCATAATTTTTCCACCCCTTCTCTTTCAATTTCAATTTTGCCTTATTACATATAGGAGCTTTTAAAAACAAAATTTTTTTTCCTTTTCGAAAATTTATCTCTTTTAAAATAAATTGCAAAAAAAGTTCCAAATCATCTATATCCTTTTGCAAAAATCTACTTTTTCTGTCAAGAATTACAAAAAGATAATAGAAATCATCTATATCAGTTCCCAAAAAAACCTCTATCTTTTTTCTTGTAGGAGGAGTTATATTTTTTAACTTTCTTAACACTATTCCCTTCTCTAAAAGAGTTCTATTCAATTTTGAAAAACTATTTTTTATCATCTTTCAACTCCTTCAAAGGGTGATACTTTTCAATCAACTCCTTTAAATTCTCCTGTTTTACCAAACTATAAACCTGAGTTGATGTCAAAGTTGTATGTCCCAAAAACTCCTGAACTACTGCCAAATCCGCTCCACCCAAAACCAAACTTGTAGCAAAAGAGTGTCTTAAAATAGTTGGCGAAACCTTTAAGTATTGTTTAGTTATATTAAAAGCTGTAATTCGAGAAAGTTTTGTTCCTCTATTGTTTATAAAAAGATATTCGCTATCGATAGTTCTTTTATAAAGATACTCATCTATAACTTTTAAAACCATTGAGGCAACCGGCAATACTCTTGAAACAGCCCCTTCATTATCTTTTACCACAATCCAATCCTCTTGAATATCTTCAACTTTGAGATTCATAGCTTCACTAACTCTTAAACCGGTAGCATAGAGAAGCAAAATTAGAGCCTTATCTCTCAATCCTATCCAATCATCTCTATCAATTAGAGAAACTCCCTCCATAATCTCCTCTTTTGTAAGATATTTTGGAAGTTCTCGCGGAGGTTTTATCTGCAATACAGAGACTTTGTCATCAACTATCTCTCTATCATATGCAAAATTAAAAAAGGAGTTTATAGAGGAGAGTTTTCTATTGATAGTTCTTTGATTTAAAACTTTCCCATTCTCCTCTTTTTTGAGGGTTTCTAAAAAATCCAACACATCTTTATCTTTTGCTTTTATGATAGGTTTTCCTAAAAACTCCTCAAATTGAGTTAAATCGCTTCTATAAAATTTTACACTTGCATCAGATAAACCCTTAACAGCAACAAGATAGTTTATAAACTCTTTTAACTCTCTACTCATTTTAGTTTTAAACTATAATCTCCAATAATATATCTGTTTCCAGTTTTATCAAAAAATATCTCTTTTTTTAGATAAAGTGGTGCCTCTCTAAAACATCTATCTTCGCTATCTTTTTTCAACTCAATTAAAGGAGATATCTCAACATTTTCAAACTCTTTATTCATTGATACAAGATAACTACCCCCTCCTCTACTCAAAAAGTAGATTTTTCCATTAGAGATAGTTGGAGACAAGATATTTGCATATTTAAAATCAACACTTTTTATCTCTTTTAAAAGAAAGTTTAACTTCTTTATAGTTCCTTCATTTGTAAATAGATAGATATAATTATCATCCGTTACAATATGTTTGATATCGAAACTTCTATCTGAATGAAACATTGGAGCAATCACCATAATTTTATCTCTTGTGGCTACAATCAAATTCTCATTTTTAACATCTAAAAAGATGATATTATTAAAATAATCCTTTTCAGTAACAACTATGCTTTGAATTACACTACCCTTTTTTAAATCAACAATTTTCAAAACTCCACTTAAAGTTGGAATAAGAAGCAAATCTTTATAAAAGTAAGGCTGAGTTATAAATTTTCTATTAGCCAATGAGGGAGCAAAAGTTTCTTTAAGAACAGCTTCTCTCTTTTTTAAATCATACAATTGAAAACTATCATCTGCAAACAGAACCGCTATCAAATCCCCTTTCCTTTTTGCAGTAGCAATCAATCTATCAAACTCTATATTCTCCTCTCCCACTCTAAGAATAGAGCCATTTTTTGCTAACTCATTATCGATAGCAACAAACCCTTTTGGTAATTGTTTTTTATATGGCAAAATAGTGCCATCTTTTAAAGTTGCTACATCTCTGTTAAAATACTCAATTGTAGAGTTTATCTCACTTTTAGAAAAATAGATAGGCTTTTTTAATGTTTGAGGGGCTGGTTCAAAATAGTTTCTTCCACACCCGCTAAAAAGGAGAGCAATAGTAGCAACTCCAACTAATATAATTTTTTTTCTCATTTAACTATCCCATAATGAAGTAATCCGTCTGCTATCTGAGCCAAATTGGGAGCTTCAATCAATTTAGCTGTTTCCTCCGCCTTTTTATAGTTATTTTCAGCAAGATATAATCTCACCAAATTTAGATTAGCCAAATCTTTATGAATTGCTCCTATTGTTAAAGAGTAGTTTTCTAAACTTTTAATATCACCTTTTAATGAGGCAATCTGATACTCTGCTATATTTCCAACAATTCCTCTCGCTTTTGCAACCTCTTCAAGTTTTTTTATATCATCTGCACCGGTTTTCAAAAGATAAAGATTGTATAACTTTCTATTCTCTTTCAAAATCTCCAAAGCCTTTTTGTCATTTGGATTTTGTAACAACCTATTATAAGCCTCATTTGTTTTAATCAACTGCTGTTCATCAATATAACTTTTGACATTCACTCCTATAACAGCTCCAACAATTAAAATAAGAATAACACTTAATTGCACTTTATATTTTCTAATCAACTTTTCAAGTTGAAAAACTTTTAATAATAGTTCTGTTCCCTTTTCACTATTTTCAATCTCTTTTTGCATAAATAACCCTTCTTTTTTAATCGTATTTTACCAAATAATGAGAGATTTTATCTAAAACTTCCCTACTTAATTCCAAATTCAACTCTATAATTTTAATTTTAAACCCAAATTGTTTCAATTTTACATAATCTTTATAGGTTGTTAAAATTGTATCTGCCCCATATTTGTCTAAAATTTTTTGAATCTCCTCTTTTTTATATTGATAATGGTCTATAAAAAAGTGG
>CAZBVR010000048.1:0-7701 GCA_964495415.1 uncultured Nautiliales bacterium | reverse complement strand
TTAATTCTCAACATCTCTTCGCCCATCTTATCAATTCTTCCACTCTCCTCCCACAACTCACAAGGAGTTACAAATCCTGCTGTTATCTCATTTGCTCCCGCTCTATCCATCTCGCTTTTTACTATTTGTTTTATATTATCAAATACCATTTTTCCAAGAGGCAAAAAGTTATAAACCCCTGCACTAATCTGTTTTATAAATCCTGCCTTTACAAGATATTTATGACTTGGAAGAACCGCATCTTTTGGGTCCTCTTTTGAAGTGTATGTAAATAATTTTGAAAATCTCATCTTTATCCTTTTTTTTATTTTTATTTTAACATAATTAAATTGTAAATTTACCCGATTTTATTCTATCAACTTCCATAATCTCAATCTCTCTCGCTCCACTTACAACTATTTCCTCATCTGGAACGAAATCTAACTTCTCATCTCTATTTTCATAATCCACCGCATTTAAAATAACTTTCATAGCATTAAGTCTGGCTTTAAACTTATCATCACTTCGAATAACAGTCCAAGGGGCATAGATTGTATGGGTGGTTTTTAACATCTCATACTTCATCTGTGTAAAGTCGTCCCATTTATCCTGTGCTTGAAGGTCAATCTCGCTTAACTTCCATTGTCTAAGAGGGTCCCTTTGTCTTTTAGCAAATCTTTTGGCTTGTTCCTCTTTTGAAATAGAGAGATATATTTTTACTAAAATTGTCCCATTTCTAACAAGAGATTTTTCATAATCAACTACATCTTTTTTAAAGTTTTCATACTCCTCCTCTGTGCAAAACCCAAATACCGGCTCTACCATTGCTCGATTATACCAACTTCTATCAAACAGCACTATCTCCCCTCCTCTTGGCAACTGCTCTGTATATCTTTGAAAATACCATTGAGTTTTTTGAACATCACTCGGTTTTCCAAGTGCCACAACTCTATAATGTTTTTCATTCATATATCTTGTTACTCTTCTAATTGTCCCCCCTTTTCCCGCGGCATCTCTACCTTCAAATAGCACAACCATTCTTTTTTGATTTTTTTCAAGAAACTCTTGCATCTTTATCAACTCTGCTTGGTAGGGTTTGAGGGCTTGTTCTTGTAAATACTTTTTGATAGCTTTTTTCTTCATCTTTTTTAAATCAATATAATCATTTACTAAATCATTAAATCTCATTTTTCTACTTCCTACCAATACATATTCTGGATTTTTTAACTCATTTAACTCAATTGCTTTCATTCATTAACCCTTTATCTATATTTTATGTTAAAATTATAACAAAAAAAGGGGCACAAAAATATGATTATATCACTATACAACATTAAAGGAGGTGTAGGCAAAACATCGACTACTATAAATTTAGCATATAATGCTTCAAAAAAAGGAAAAGTTTTAATATGGGATTTGGACCCACAGGGAGCATCAACCTTCTATATGGAAAAGAAAGTTAAAGATAAAAACTTTATAGAAAAGGTAGAAAAAAAGGGGTTGTCTAATTTTATAAAAAGTAGCAAATTAAAAAATATAGATATAATACCCGCTGATTTAAGTCTTAGATTTTTAGATAAAGTGATAAGCAATGATACTCATTTTAGAGAACTATTAAAAAAAGTAACAGGATATCAATATATTTTTTTAGATTCTCCTCCAACACTCTCTCCAATATCACAAAATATATTTAAAGTAAGTGATGTTGTTGTAATTCCAACTATTCCAACAATTTTATCTGTTAGAACATATAATCAAATAATAGCATATTTTAAAAACTACTCAAAAAACAGAATTGTTCTAACATTCCTATCAATGGTAGATAAAAGAAAAAAGATGCATTTAGAGATAAGCAAAAAAATTTTAAAACTACCAAAAAAACAGATTTTAAAAACCCCAATATACAATTCAGTCATTGTGGAGAAAATGGGAGAGGAACTTGCTCCCGTAGAACTATTTGCTCCAAAAAGCGAAAGTGCAATAAGTTATCAAAAATTGTGGCAAGAGATAGAAACTAAACTAAATTCAAACTAATCGGTTATCCTCAGTTACTTTCTCTTTCACATAATTATAACCCTCTACACTTTTCTCTTTTGTTTTACATCCTGCATAGAAAGTTTTACATTTTAAGGCACAAGCCCCCTCTTTCCAATTACTATCCTCTCCAATATATTCCGCTTTACATTTCATTATACATTTTTGATAATCTAACTCACACAAGTCAATTTTTGGAGTTGGACCCTCTCCACATCCACTTAATCCTAAAACAAGAAAAGAGAAAAGAGAAGCCAATTTTAATAATCTACCTTTTTTCATAAATTTCCTCCATTACTTCCATACAATTGCATACAATCAACTTTACAAGCTGGTTCATCACAAGGAACACTCACTACTCTTGAATTGCAATCATCCATACATTGTTGAAAAGCGGTGCTATTACACTCCACCTTTGGTTGAGGTTGCGGTTGCGGTTTTGGTTCTGGTTGATTACATCCCGTAAAAATAGTTGCTACCGCTCCAATTAGTGCAAATTTTCCCACTCTAACTAACATAAAAAAACTCCTTCCTTATAATTTTTAGCAATTTTATCAAATTTTTCAACAATTCCGTGCATAGAGATATAAACTCCCTTTTCTGCATTTTGCAAAAATCCAATAGCCAACATAAAATTGGCTGTGGCTTCAACAGAATCTATCTCATAAGGTTTCATCGCTCCTGTAAAAATTACAACTTTATCTTTAATAAATTCTGCTATAAATTGTGCGGACCTATTCATTGTATCCGTTCCGTGAATTACAACTATCCTTTCAGAAGAGGAGCTTTTAATACTCTCTAAAAGCAATTCTCTATCCCTCTCTGTAAAATCTAAACTATCTTTTGAGATAATCTGAGTTATTTTAAATTTCTGATTTAAGAAAAGGGCTCTTTTAAAGATATCTTGAACCGCCTCACATTTATTAGAAACCTCCAATTTTCCCGTAATTGGATTATATCTTTTATTAAAGGTCCCTCCGGTATTGATAATCTCTATCATTTTTTACTTTCAAGATACTCTTCATAACTTCCTAAAAAGTCTGTAATTGTTCCATCTGGATTTATCTCTATAATTCTATTTGCAAATGAATCTATAAAATCTCTATCGTGAGAAACAACAATCGCTTGTCCATCATAATTATGAATAGCTTCTCCAAGAGCGATAATAGCTTCCAAATCCAAATGGTTAGTAGGCTCATCTAAAATTAGAACATTTGGCCCCAACAACATCAATTTAGAAAGCATCATTCTATGTTTTTCTCCACCACTACAATTAACTATCGATTTTTCCTGCTCCTCACCACTAAACAGCATTCTACCAAGAGCATTTCTGATTTCACTAATTTCAGCATCTTTTTTGAAACTTCTAAGCCAATCATATAGTTTCTCCTCACCTTGAATAATGTCCGTAGTATTTTGAGGAAAATATCCAACATCCGCTTTCGCTCCCCAAGTTACTTTTCCACTATCTGGTTCTAAGTTACCTACTAAAATTTCACATAAAGTAGTTTTACCTATCCCATTTGGTCCGATTAAAGCGATTTTATCACCCTTATTCATCACAAAACTTACATTATTTAAAACCTGTTTGTCACCAAATGATTTAGAAATATTTTCCACAAATAGAATCTCTTTTCCTATCTCTCTTGCTTGTTTAAACACAATACTTGGTTCTCTTCTGCTTGATATCTCAATAGGTTGTATATTTAGCTTTTCAAGTTGTTTCTGTCTCGAAGTCGCCTGTTTTGCTTTACTTGCATTTGCACTAAATCTTCTAATAAACTCTTCAAGCTGTTTCTTTTGGCTTTCCTTTTTCTCTCTTTCTATTTGAGCCTGTTTTTGTAAAAGAGTAGAAGCCATATACCAATCATCATAATTTCCAGTAAATTCTCTAATTTTCTTAAAATCTACATCTAAAATGTGAGTAACAACTGCATTTAGGAAATGTCTGTCGTGTGATATAACTACCATTGTTCCTTCATGTCTTTGAAGTTGATTTTCAAGCCATGTTATTGTTTCCATATCAAGGTTATTTGTAGGCTCATCTAAAAATAAAACATCCGGTTTTGGGAATAGAACCTGTGCTAACAAAATTTTAAACTTATCAGCATTTGGAATTTCGCTCATCAATTTATAATGGTCCTCCTCTTTGAATCCCAAATCGCTTAAAATTTTTCCTATTCTAATATCATATTCATATGTCGGGTCCTCTTCAACTTTTATCATCTCCAATTCACCAATTCTATTGTTTATCTCATCTGTGAATTCCTCACTCATATACAACTTTTCCTGCTCTTTAATGGCATCATAAAGTCTTTTATTTCCATATAAAACCGCATCAAAAAGAGTAAAATCTTCAAAAGCATATTGATTTTGTCCCAAAACTCCAACTTTTAAATCTTTTGGGATAATCACTTCCCCCTCTGTTGCTTCCTCTAAACCTGCTAAAATTTTTAGAAATGTAGATTTACCTGCACCATTTGCACCGATAAGTCCATACCTCTTTCCTTTATCCAAACTTAAATTAACATCTTCAAATAAAACCCTACTTCCATATGCTTTTTTTAAATTTTGCACTTTTACCATTTTAAAACTTTCCTTTCAATAATGTTATTCCCACTCAATTGTTGCTGGTGGCTTTGAAGAGATATCATAAACAACTCTGTTAATTCCATCAACTTCATTTATAATTCTACTTGATACTTTTTCTAAAAATTCATATGGCAAATGACTAAAAGTTGCAGTCATTCCATCTGTTGCACTTACACATCTTACAGCCACAGCATTATCATAAGTTCTGTTATCTCCCATTACTCCAACACTTCTAACATTCATTAAAACTACAAAAGCTTGCCATACATCATTATAAAGTCCCCAACCTTTTAACTCTTCAATTAAAATTGAATCCGCTTTTCTTAAAAGGTCTAAATCCTCTTTATTAACTTCTCCCATAACTCTAATTGCTAATCCTGGTCCTGGGAATGGATGTCTATATACCAACTCTTCTGGAAGTCCCAATTCAAGACCAAGTTTTCTAACCTCATCTTTAAAAAGTTCTCTTAATGGCTCAATAAGTTCAAACTCCATCCAATCTGGAAGTCCTCCAACATTATGATGAGATTTTATTGTTTTTGAAGGTCCCTTTACAGACACAGATTCAATCACATCTGGATATAATGTCCCTTGTGCTAAAAACTTAGCATCATTATGCTTTTTAGCTTCCTCTGCAAAAACCTCTATAAAAGTTTCTCCAATAATTTTTCTTTTCTGCTCTGGGTCAGTAACCCCTTTCAATCTACTCAAAAATAGTTCGCTTGCATCAATTGTAATTAGAGGCACTTTTAAAACATTTTTGAAAGCATACTCAACCTGCTCTCTTTCATTCTCCCTTAAAAGTCCATTATCAACGAAAATAGGCACAACTTGGTTACCAATTGCCTCATAAAGAAGAGCTGTTGTTACACTACTATCAACTCCTCCACTCAATCCACAAATAACTTTTTCATCTCCAACCTGTTCTTTGATTTTTTTAATCTGAGATTTAAGAAAATGAGCCATATTCCATTTAGTATCAATTTGACAAATCTCTCTCGCAAAATTTCTAAGCATAACATGACCATACTCTGAATGAGCAACCTCTGGGTGAAATTGAAAAGCATAAACTTTTTTCTCCTCATTTGCAATAGCTGCATATGGAGCATTATCCGTATGAGCAATTCTAACAAACCCTTCTGGCAAAGTTTCCACTCTATCAGCATGACTCATCCAAACGATTGTTTTTTCTGGAACATCTTTAAAAATAACAGACTTTTTTCCATTTACCTCATCAAACAGAAGCTCCGCTTTTCCATATTCGTGGTGGTCAGCTCTAACAACCTCTCCACCAAAATCAACTGTAATTAACTGCATTCCGTAACAGATACCTAAAATAGGTAACCCCAATTGATAAATCTCCTTATCAACTCTATATGCATCCTCTGCATAAACACTCGCTGGACCTCCACTTAAAATAATCCCTTTTGGCTTTTTTGCCTTTATGTTTTCAATCTTTTCAAAATAGGGAACTATCTCACAATAAACATTCTCCTCTCTCAATCTTCTTGCTATAAGTTGTGTATATTGACTACCAAAATCTAACACTATAATATCTGCTGTTTGCATATTTCTCCTTTAATTTTCAATAGTAAAATTTTATCATAATTTTCAATATAAACCTAAAATCTCAAATTGGAAATACCAAATTGCTATACTCACAATATAGCCAACTAAAATTGTCCAAGATAGTTTCATATGAGAAGAAAAAGTATAAATTCCCTTCATTCTTCCCATTACCCCAACACCTGCGGCACTACCAAAACTAATTAAACTCCCTCCAATACCTGCTGTCAAAGTTACCAACATCCATTGGTCAATTCCCATCTCTGGACTTGCCTTCAAGATAGCACTCATAACTGGCACATTATCAATAATTGCACTGATAAATCCAACAGATACATTAGATGTAGTTATACCTATAAGAGAGTAAAGATTATGAACATACTCCAAAAACCCCATAAAATGCAAAGCCCCAACGGCACTCAAAATTCCAAAAAAGAATAGAAGTGTATCGTTTTCTATATGAGCCATTCGAGCATAAACATTGATAGCATTTGCTGAATTTTTTCTTTTATGAAAATAGGAATACATCTTTAAAATAGCCAATCCAAACATCATACCCCACATTGCTGGAAAGTGCATAAAGGTGTGCATTAAAACCGCCATTACAATTGTTGAGATTCCTATATAAACTACAACCATTCCTCCATCTTTAATTCTCGGTATCACTTCTGTTAATGGGTCAAAATGTGGCATACCTTTTGGCACATATAGACTTAATAGAAAAGCGGTAACAAACCATCCAATAAAAGAAGCTGGAAATAGAAATAGAAAATCTACAAACTCACCCTTTTTAGCTGTCCAAGCCATTAAGGTAGTAATATCTCCAAATGGAGACCAAGCACCCCCTGCATTTGCGGCTACAACTATATTTATTGCTCCTGCTACTAAAAACTCCGTTTTGTGTTTATCAATCGTAAATAGCACAGTTGATAAGATAAGAGCGGTTGTTAAGTTATCAGCAACCGGAGAGATAAAAAAAGCCAATAAACCTGTTAGCCAAAAAAGTTTTTTATAACTATAACCTTTTGAAACAAGTTTATGTTTTAACACTTCAAAAACATTTCTTTCAATCATAGTTTCAATAAAAGTCATTGCCACAAAAAGGAAAAAGAATATCTCGGCTATCTCTAAAATTAAACTACTCATCTCATGATGAAGAGGAGTAACATCATACCCATTCACAGCATAATATACTCCTATTAAAACAAACATAAAAGTTCCAATAAAGAGTGCCGGTTTTGCTTTATTTATATGATACCTCTCCTCCATTGCGATAAAAAAATAACCTACAACAAAAATTCCAAAAACTACCCACCCAAAAAGAGAATGGGCCATATTAACCGCTTCAACTACTTGTTCCATTTTCTAAATCCTTTTTATAACTCGGTCTTTAAAACCGCTCCATTACTTGCATTACTTACAAGAAGTCTATATTGTTTTAACCATTTTCCTTTTATATCTTTTACTTTTGGAGTAAATTCTTTTTTTCTTTTTTCAATCTCTTCATCAGATAGATTAACTTCTATTTTA
>CAZBVR010000047.1:0-10455 GCA_964495415.1 uncultured Nautiliales bacterium | reverse complement strand
AAAACTTGCAGAAAGAACTCAAAAAAGTTTGGCAGAGATTGATGTTTCTATTAAAATAATTGTAGAGGGTATTTTAGAGGCACAGAAAGAGATAGAGGAGAATGTAACAAATTTCCAAGAGGCGATGAGCCAAGCAGATGCCTTAATAGAGGATACAAATGAAACTATGGAAAGTTTGAATGCTACAATTTTAAATGCTAAACATGCAACAGAAGAAACAGTTAAAATCAATACTCATGTGAGATTATTGATTGAAGCAACTGAGGGATTAGTTAAAGAGAGTGAAATTACTCAAAATATAGCCAATAAACTTGCTAATGTTATTAAAGAGTTAGAAAGTATTGCTATTGAATTGAATAGTGAAAGTGAAAAATTTAAAGTGTAGTTTAAATAGATGGTGCCGAAGGAGGGACTCGAACCCTCACAGCTGTGAAGCCAACGGATTTTGAGTCCGTCGTGTCTACCAATTCCACCACTTCGGCATATCAATCTTTTTGGACTGAAATTATAACAAAATTATTAAATAAATGCAAATTTTTACTCTTTATTTTTTAATTTTCTACTGATTTTTAATTGCCTCTCGCAAGGAGAGGAGAGTTTTTCGCTTTTTTGAGATTATTTTTTCTTTTTAGAATTTAAGATATCTTTAAACTGTTTTCCAGCCTTAAATTTAACACTATTGCTTTCGGGAACATTTACAAATTTTTCTGTTCCTGGTATTTTAGTTCTTCTTGCTGCTCTTTTAGTTGGTTCAAAACTACCAAATCCAATAAATGCTACTTTTTCCCCTTCTACTATGCCTTCCATAATAGTTTCAATAGTAGCTTTAATAACTACATCTACATCACTTTTACTTAATCCACTCTTTTTTGCAACTTTGTCAATTAGTTCAGCCTTTTTCATTGCTATTCTCCTTATTTGTGGTTATTTCTTGTATTTTATCCTTTTTTACAAAAAAATACAATAGTTTTTAAAAAAAAAATGTTTTTTTTTGCTTGGAATAGATTTTGCTTATCGTTGTTTATGTGTAACTTATAATTAAAGGTTCTATTATGAGGATTTCAACAAACACAATATATTCTAAATTTTTATATGAACAGCAAAATTTATACACAGATTTAAATGGTGTTACAAATCAACTTTCAAGTGGAATGAAAATAGATAAAATTTATGACAATCCTACTACTTTTGTGGATACATTAAGGTTGGATAGTGAATCAAACTCTTTACAGCAGGTTTTAAAAACGGCCAAAAATGCCAAAACATTTGCAAACAATACAGATACAACTTTGAATGAGATGAGTAGGACTTTGGAGAGTTTTAAAACTAAACTTTTACAAGCTTCAAATGCTTCAAATGACAGCACCTCTTTTAATGCCATTGCTGATGAGTTGAAAGGATTAAGGGAGCATCTTCAAAAATTGGCCAATACCTCAATTAACGGAAAGTTTCTCTTTTCTGGAACCGCTTTTGATACAAAACCAATTAGTGATAATGGGGATTATAATGGAAATGATAAAAGAATAAAAGCAAAACTTGGTAGTAATGTGGATATGCCATATAACATTGACGGGGCTTCTCTTTTTCAAGGGGTGGATAGAGATTACTCTAAACATATTATCACAAATGTGCAACATTTTGATATGATGAAAGCAAACCCTCAATTTGTAGTTTATAAAGATGGCAATTATTATATTGATAAAGATATTGAAAAAAATGGACAAACTCCATTTTCAGATGCACCGCCGGAAAAAGTTTCTCTATCAACTAATAGTCAAATTAGAATGCTTACCGGTGTTAGTGATATTTACGATAACACCACAGATAGTTATCAAAATGGAACAAGTTACTTTTATATTAGTGGAAGAGCACCCGACGGAGAAACATTTAGTAATAAATTTTCACTTAGCAATAGTTCAACTATCGAGGATTTGTTAAAAAGAGTTGGTGAAAATTTTGGTAATACGGCAACTACCAAAAAAGTAGATGTAACGATGAATAAGTTTGGACAGATTGAGATTAAAGATGTTACCACAGGCAAAATGGTAACAGATTTTAATTTAGTAGCAAGTGATAAAGATGAAGCAAGTGTAGATGATATTGTAAAAAATGGGGATTATTTTGTAAGTTTTGTAAAAAGTGATTTTCCTCCAATTAGAGATATAGCTACTCCAACTGCACAAAATAGAAATTTTGATAATAGAGTATTTATTTTAAATAGTGAATTTAGAACTATAAATGATGAAACATTTGCTAAATCCACTGATACTATATTCAATGTATTAGGAGATAAAGGATTAAATGAAAATAACAATCCTCCAACGAGAGATAAGTTAGACCATATAAAACTAACAGGAACGGATACAGACGGAAATAGTGTAGATGTAAATTTGGATATTGATAGCACAACAACTATGCAAAATCTAATAGATACAATTAAAAACAATTTTGGAGATGTTGATGTCCATTTAGAAAATGGGAAATTGGTGATTTTTGATAATACAATAGATAAAAGTGGAGATTCTAAACTCTCTTTTACAATGGATGCTCAAAATTCAAATGATGATTCTCTTAATATCTTTTCAAGAACAGACGGCTTAACAAATGATAAAACACAGTTTGATGTAAATGGGAGAATTGTTATCTCAAATGTGGCTCAAATAGATAAAAATACTCAAACATTTGCCACAGAAGATACAAGAATGATAGAGGTGAGTGGAAGTGATGATATTGACGGAAAGAGAATAGATGTGAATTATACTGATAAAAATGGAAATATAAAAAGAGCTTATTTTACTTTGAGAGATACAGAATGGACTGATGCAAATGGAGATACTCACTTATCAACCTTTACAACTATTGCAGATGACGGAACTGAAACTATCTATGATATTTATGATAATGAAGGAAATAAAACACCTATACACGATATTACTACAATTACACAAGAACTTGACCCAACAACTTGTCAATTATGTAATGTAGAGCATACCACAAAAGGGATTACTTATAAACAATTTGATGATGTAATAGGTATGCTTGTTAGCGGTAATTTACCAACTTCAAATAGTGTTAAGGATTACAATAGTGCAATAGAGGCATATCAAAAAGATGTAAATGTAGATTTAAAAAATGGAAAACTTTTTGTAGAGGATAAGCATAGCTCAAAAACAGATATTAAACTTGAACTTCACGACCACGATACAGATAGTTTTGACGGGGTTTCACCGGTATTCACTTTTAACTCTAATAATGCCTTAACTATTGATGAGGCGAAAGTCGATATTTTTCATCAATTGGATAATATAATTGAAAGTGTAAGAGAGGGGAAAATTAGAGAGAATGGAGATAATGCTAATCCGCGGGACCTTGGAATTGAATCAGGAATAGAGTTGATTGACCATATTTTAGACCATATTGTAAAAAAACATACAGAGATAGGAGCTATTTCCTCATCTTTACAAAATAGTGAAGATAGAACCAATATGCTTATAGTTCATACTGAAACATTGAAAAGTGATGTTATTGATGTGGATATGGCACAAGCAAGTTTGGAGTTACAAAAATTAACCCTTAATTATAATTCTATGTTATCAACAATTGCAAAAGTTAATAATTTATCATTAGTGAATTATATAAAATAGTAAAAATAATGATAAAATTATGAAAAAAAAGGATTGAAAATAAAAAATCTATCTTTTGCAATAGGATATTTGATTGTTTGTTATCTTTTGATTGCAACTATCTTTCCAAGTAGTTGGCTTGTGGGAGAGTTTGGAAAAAGGATTGGAGAAGGGAGTTGGACTCTTTTCTCATTTTTGAGTTATCTTCTCCCTATCTATTTAGGTTATTGTTTGTTTGCTTTTCAAAATAAATCAAAGATTTCATTTGAAAGATTGTTAGCAATTTTAATTCTATTTTTTATCTTTTCTATCTTTTTATCTCTTATTTTTAATATTGGAATGTTTGGAAAACTTTTTATATCTACCTTTAAACCCTACATAGGAACAATAGGAGTTGTTTTGCTTCTTTTCTTTATATTTTTAATCTCACTTATTTTATTGGATATTCCTATATCAATAGTAATAGATTTCTTAAAAGAAGAGGAGAGTAGAAATAATTTAAAAAATAGTGTTTTTACAGAAAAAGAGGTGAATAAGCCTTTTGGAGAGCAGAAGGAGAAAGAGGAGTTGGAGGAGGAAAAACCCCCAAGTAAAGAGGATAAAATTAAGGAGTATTTAGAGAAGAAACTTAAAGAGTTGCATAAAACTGAGGATTTAATTAAAGTTAAAAAGTTAGAAAAAAAAGAGAGTAGCGAAGATGAGGTATTAAAAGAGAAAGAGGATTTAAAGATTGAAGAGACTGTTTTAGAAGAAAAAGAGGGCGAAGAGATTTTAGAGTTGGATAGAGAGGAGATAATTAGAAGCAGAGAGGAGAATAGTTGTAATATGAAAGATGAGCCTTATGAAGAGGAGAAACAGGAGGAAGAGGAGAAAGAGATAGTTATAAAGATAGATATTGAGGATTATGCTAATTCTATTGAAAAGGAGGATGATGATAAAGAGGTGTTGGAAGTAGAGATTATAGAGGATAGCAAAGAGGAGGAGATAGAGGAGCAAGAGGAGATTATTGAAGTAGAGGTTGTAGAGGAGGAAGTTAGTGAAGTAGAAGAGAGAGAAAGTGTTGTTGTGATTGATAAAGATAAAGAGTTGGAACCTTATAAAAAAGTTCAAGAAGAGAAGGAGGAGTTTGATATTCAAGAAAAAATTTTAACTTTTCTAAAAACTGCTCCTAAAACAGAAAATTATATTGATGAGATAGAAATTGATGAAAAGGTTAAGTTGTTACTTGATAAATTGAAGCACTTCAAAATAGAGGGGGATGTTGTTGAGACATATAGCGGACCGATTGTTACAACTTTTGAGTTTAAGCCACTTGCTCATATTAAAGTTAGCAAAATTTTAAATCTTCAAGATGATTTAGCAATGGCATTAAGAGCTACAAACATTAGAATACAAGCTCCAATTCCGGGAAAAGATGTAGTTGGAATAGAGATACCAAACAATAGAAAAGAAAAAATCTATTTAAGGGAGATTTTGGAATCGGAGGAGTATAAAAACTCGACCTCTCCTTTAACTATTGCTTTGGGTAAAGATATTGTTGGACGACCTTTTGTTACTGATTTGGCGAAATTACCTCATCTTTTGATTGCAGGAACAACGGGAAGTGGTAAAAGTGTGGGAATGAACTCAATGATTTTATCACTTCTATATAGAAATAGTCCAGATAATTTGAGGTTAATGATGATAGACCCCAAAATGCTTGAATTTTTAATATATAATGATATTCCACATCTTTTAACTCCGGTTATTACAAATGCTAAGAAAGCGATAGCAGGTTTGACAAGTATGTTAAAAGAGATGGATAGAAGGTATCATCTTATGAGCAAAGCAAAAGTAAAAAATATAGAAAGTTATAATCAAAAATTCCCAGAAAATAAGTTGCCATATATTGTAGTTATCATTGATGAGTTGGCTGATTTAATGATGACGGGAGGAAAGGATGTTGAAATTTTAATTTCAAGATTGGCACAGATGGCAAGGGCCAGTGGAATTCATTTAATAGTTGCAACTCAAAGACCAAGTGTTGATGTGGTTACAGGATTGATTAAAGCAAATCTACCAAGTAGAATAAGTTTTAAAGTTGGTCAAAAGATAGATAGTAAAGTTATTTTAGATCAGTATGGAGCAGAGGGATTGTTAGGAAAAGGTGATATGTTATTTACATTGCCGAGTGATAACTCTTTGATTAGATTACATGCACCATTTACAAGCGAAGAGGAGACTGAAAACATTGTAGAGTTTCTTAAATCTCAAAGGGCGGTTCAATATGATAAAAACTTTTTGCCAGAGAATTTAGGTAGTGATGAAGAGGGCTCTTTTGAAAGAGATGAGTTGTATGAACAGGCAAAGGAGATTGTTTTAAGAGATCAGAAAACCTCTATTAGTTATCTTCAAAGAAAATTACAGATAGGATATAATAGAGCTGCAAATATAGTTGAGCAGTTAGAGATGGCAGGAGTGTTATCTACTCCAAATACAAAAGGACAAAGAGAGATTTTGATTTAATTTTTGTTTTTTTGTATAATTCCCATTATATAGTTAGGTAGTAAAGGAAAAAAGATGAGAAAGGTTTTTAAATTAAGTTTGATAGGGGCAGTTTTTTTAACAGGGTTAAATGGTTTTGAAAATACTCCCGCTCATTCGGTAACCGATTTAATGGAGAGGGATAATGTGCATAGTGTTGTAGGTTGGATTGATTATAAAAAAGATGATGATAAGGATGGAGTTCCAGATTATAGAGATAAATGTTTAAATACTCCATTAAATGCACCAGTAGATAAAAATGGTTGTCCAATTGATAGTGACGGAGATGGGGTATTAGATTTTTCAGACAAGTGCCCAAATACTCCTCTAAATGTAAAAGTGAATGAGGATGGTTGTCCAATTGACAGTGATAATGACGGGGTTGATGATGCTAATGATAAATGTCCAGATACTCCTCCAAATTTAGAGGTTGATAGTTATGGTTGTGTTTTAGACAGAGATGGGGATGATGTTCCTTATAATATAGACAAATGTCCAGATACTCCACAGGGTGTTAAAGTTAATAGTTTTGGTTGTCCATTAGATGATGATAAAGATGGGGTTCCAAATTATCTTGATAAATGTCCAAATACCCCTCCAAATGTTGAGGTTGATGAAAACGGATGTGTAATTGATACTGATAAAGATGGAGTGCCAGATTATTTAGATAAGTGTGCAGATACTCCTCCAAATGTTGAAGTAAATGGAACAGGTTGTCCATTAGATGATGACAAAGATGGGGTTCCAAATTATCTTGATAAATGTCCAAAAACTCCTCTAAATGTAGATGTTAATGAGAGTGGTTGTCCATTAGATGATGATAAAGATGGAGTTCCAAATTATCTTGATAAATGTCCAAACACTTCGCAAGATGTAAAAGTGGATAGTAGTGGTTGTGAGATTATTGTAAATTATATGTTTAATTTTGAATTCAATAGTTATAGAATTGACAGAAAGTATTATCCAGAGATAGAGAAGTTAGCTGACTTAATGAAAAAAGATACCACATTGAAAATTGAGATTCAAGGATATACGGACAATATAGGAGAAGCTAAATATAATATGGAACTTTCTAATAAAAGAGCAGAAGCGGTTAAGAAGTTGTTAGTTAATAAGTTTCATATAGATGCAAATCGAATTAAAAGTATTGGATATGGAATGAGTAATCCTATTGCAGATAATAGCACTCCGGAGGGTCAAGCAAAAAATAGAAGAGTTGTTGTTTTAAATATCACTCATAGAGAGGAGACAAAAGGTAGTGATATGTTAGAGGGAGAAACTATAAATTCAGAAACAAATAGCAGTGAAACAATAGATGAGGAGAAAGAGGATTTACCGGTTAATTTTGTAAAATAATTGTAAAATTGGGAAATAATTACTCTTTTTTTCCCATTTTTAGATTATTTAATAGTAATTTTAATTATTTATGTGATATAATTTTCTTAAAAAAGTTAAGGAGAACTTATGAAAAAGTTTATTTCGGCTATGGTAGGGTTATCGATAGTAGCAACGACGGCATTAGCAGATAAAGTATCTATGTCAAAGGATGGACTTGGAGACTTTTTAGTAGCACCTCTTTATAAAGCAAGTGGAGACATCTGCACAAAAGTTAATGTTTACAATACAAACACAACAGAATCTGTTTTAGCAAAAGTTGTATTCAGAGAGCAAAAAGCTTCAAACGAAGTGGATTTTCCTATCTTTCTAAGCCCAGGAGATGTATGGAGTGGGACTGTTTGTCAAGGTGCCAATGGAGATGTATTCTTAACAAGTAATGATGATTCAAATCACCCTCAAATTCAAGCAACTTTAACAGCAGGAAAAGATTTAACAGCTCATAGTAAAGCCGCAGGAAATATCGATGTTGATTTTACAACTGGATATATTGAAGTTTATCCTATTGCAGAATTTAACGAAGGAAGTGATGCAAAAGTTGAGAAAAAAGTTTTAGTTGAGAGATGGGATAAGTTAATTAAAGGACAATTACCGGAAAAACTTGTTAAAAAAGGGGTTGATGGATACAGTTTAACTGGAAACATTGAATTTACAACAGCAGGAAAACCTACATCAATTTTACCAATGGTGGCTTTCAAAGGAGCTCATGATAAAACTTTAACAGGAAGTTCAGTTGCTTATGGAAATGATACAAGTCCAGATATTTTATTAGGAACAGATAAAAAATATCAACTTTTAAAAACTTTACAGCATAATACAGCTACTTTTAATTACTCAAATGGAGGAAAAGACCAATATATTGCTTTCACATTCCCATTTGGATATGTAGATAATCAAATAAGAAAATTCAAAATTAGTGTAAGAGATATGTCTGAAAATAAAGATGTAACAAAAGAGGTTATCTTCTCACCAGTTCCAAAAGTTAATTCTTACACTATGCAAAATGAGGTAGCCGTTGTTTCAGTTGCAGATATTATTGCTCAAACAAACAATCCAGCTATGTTCAAAGAGGGACAAATTCAAATTACTGACATTACTAATGTAACAGATGTTCAATTGGGAGCAGGAAAAGCTCCTTCATTTTTTGCAACATATTTTACAATGGATAAAAATGCTGGAAACAAAGATGTTGTATTGAATAGTTTCTATACTCCTGTAAAATAAGAGGAAGGGAATGAATTTGAGATTCTTTCTTCTCCCTTTTCTTTTTGTTTATTACCTTTTCTCTTTCGAAGAGTTTTATAACTTTAAAAAATCATCATTTGAGTATTATGAGGATTCAAATAGTTACAAACTAACTTTAAAAAATCAAAGATATTTAGATTATAAACTGAATAATCAAGGATATAAATTTTTTATTCCCTACTTTACAAAGGAATTTAATTTAAAAATTTTGAGATTTAATTCAGTTGGATATATTGATATGCTTTTATCATTAAATCCAAATTTTACTAATAGATTGGATATCTCTCCGACAGATATTAAATACTATATCACTAATTACAGAGGTTATGGTAGGCAGTTGGATTATCTGTTGAGGAGATATACAATTCCATATCATAATGTTACATCAATCTCTATTGAAGCTTATAACATTCCCTATTCAGTTTCAAAAAAGTTGAATAGATATTTCTATTTTAAAATTATCCCACATTCAGATGATAAATTACAATATATTCTTTACTCTTTTTATATAGTTTTTGATAAAAATAGAGTTGATAATTATATTAGAATTCATAGATTGGGGAATTTTGAAAACTTTGTAAAATCGATATATAGATTGTCATTATATACTCCGCCTCCACCTCCAAAAATAGTTATAAAGGAAATCAAAAAAGAGAAAATTGTAAAAAAAGAGAAAAAAGTCCAAACTAAAAAAAGAGTTAAAAAGGTTGTGGTAGTTAAGAAAAGAAGAATTCCAACTTACTCTTTGCATATGAAAAGATTTCTTTTTATGAAAGAGTTTGGATATCAAAATATAAAACCAGATTTTAATGCTACAATTACAAATTTAGATACATTTAAAAACTATTTTGAAGAGCAGTTGGAGGATTTAAAGGAATTAGATGATTTTTTAAAAAACTCTCTTAATAGAAAACTAATTTTAAATGGAAATGAGATTTATCAAAACTTTAATTCTCAATTTCAACTGATTTTGGATAATTTTAAATTGCTCCCTTTTAATGATATTGCTGTAAAAACTTCTATGAATGAGTGTTATTTTGATAAAAATAATATCAATAAACAATGTTTTAAGAATAGCGATTATTTTCAAAATTATGTTTATTTTTCTTTAAAAAACAACAAACTTATACAAGATGGAGAATTAAAAGCTTTTGCTGATTATAAAAGTTTTAATGATATAGCAAAATACTATTTTGAGATTGGTGATTTTAATAGAAGTGAAAAATATCTTTTAAAAGCTTATTACTTAGCAGACAAATCTAATAAAAAACTAATAGCTCATAACTTAGGAGTTTTATATGCTACTTCATATACTGATTTAACAGATTACAAAAAAGCTATTAACTATTTTAAAGAAAGTGGAGAGGAGATAGATTTTTATAATATAGGTGTTTTATATTATATGGGAAAAGGAGTAAAAGAGAGCGATAAAAAGGCAAGAGAGTATTTTTCAAAAGCTCCACATATTCCGTATGCAATAGATAATCTTAAAATTATGAAAAAATATAGAATTGGAGAGAAATAGTCTTTTTCTCTTGCTTTTTTTCTTTTTTTTTATTATACTACGACGACAAAAACAAAAAAGGTCGTCAAATGGAAGTCTTAAATACAAAAGAGCATATTTTCCTTTTATCTAAATTAGCCTTTTTAGTCCAACAAAATCCAAAAA
>CAZBVR010000046.1:0-5487 GCA_964495415.1 uncultured Nautiliales bacterium | reverse complement strand
CTTAACAAAGGGTTTTCAAACTCTCTTTTTCAAATTGGGCAAAAATTGCTAAAATAGGCTAAAAAACACTATTTTTTCAAAATTTGCCTAATTTGAATTTGTTATGGTAGAATTATAGCAAAAAAGAGGGAGAAATGGAAGAGTGGAAGAGAAAAAAGTTAGAAGTTATTATTTGAAATATAGTATAATTAGCAAAAAGGAGGTTTTTATTATGGACATATTAGAAGAGTTGAAAAACTTAAAAGATAAAGGAAGTCAAAGGATTGATGAATATTTTAGAGAAAAAGCTCTAATTGCTACAAAAGCAAGACTCGCTGAAAATCATCTAAAAATAGAGGATTTTACAAAAGAGGAGTTAGAGACAATAATTGCAGAGGAGGAGAGAAAAATCAAAGATGATTTAAAAACTAAATTTTTAGGTTCTGCACTGGCAATAGCGATAGGAATTGATATACTATGAAAGGGTTAAAAAATTTAGTAATCTATTATTATTTGTATAGATTCAGAAAAACTTTTACAATTATTTTTAGTTTGTTGTTTGTGATTTTGGTATCTAATTTTATCTATTCAGATATAGTTGAGTATCTTAAATTAAGGGACAAATTGGAGTATTTGGACTATATTTTGCCTTTAAAATGGTTTTTGAATATAGGGTTATTTAGTGTGATAGTTTATCTATTGCTTGGGATTTTTAAATCAAAAGAGAAAAAAGAGGAGGTAAAAGAGAGCCCAAAAGAGCCTTCAAAAGAGGATATTATTTTAGAGGAGTTTAAAGATAAAGTTCTAAAATCAAAAGGGGATTTGATTATTGAAAAAAAACTAAAAAATAGATAATCTATTCCTCTTTTTGAATCGATGGACTTTTAACAAGGTTTTTTAATCTTCACAGATTTATATCTCTTTCATATAGAAAATCGTGAGTTATAGTTCTATTTTTTAACTTGGCGATAATCGGCATCTTTCTTTTAAATTGATTTTGATATATTCTTTTAATTATCATATCTACTAAATTTTTATCATATTGAGTTAGTAACTCCTCTTTTGTCCATCTTTCATCTACAAACTTCTCTAATACAGTATCAATCTCTTTGTAACTATATCCAAGTTCCTCTTCATCACTTTGTCCCTCCCAAAGGTCGGCACTTGGTGGTTTAGAGATAATCTCCTCATTTATCCCGAGAAATTTTGCGAATTCAAAAATTTCGCTTTTATATAGGTCTCCTATTGGATTGAAAGCACTTGCTAAATCTCCAAAAATTGTTCCATATCCTAAGAGCAGTTCGCTTTTATTGCTTGTTCCTATAACCATTCCTCCAATCTCAGAGGCTTTATCATAAAGGATAGCCATTCTCATTCTTGCGGAAAAGTTACCTTTTCTAAGGTTATTATTGTGAATAGGGTAGGCTTCTAATAGAGGAGCGATTGAGATAGTTTCATTTTTAATTTTAAATTTATTGCATAGAAGGAGGGCATCGCTGATAGACTCTTTTGATGAGTGTTGAGAGGGGAGGAGAATAGCTTTAAAATTATCTCCCAATGCCTCTTTTGCCAATACTGCAACCACGGCACTATCAATTCCACCACTCAATCCACACATCGCTTTTTTTAATCCAGTTTTATACAACTCCTCCTGTATAAATTTGATTAGATACTTTTTAATTAGTTTCATTATATTCCCATATATTTTTTCAAAATTTTCCCAATGTTAGGGTGTCTCAATTTTTTTATTGCACTGCTTTCAATCTGTCTCACTCTCTCTCTTGTTACATTCAAGGCTTGACCAATCTCCTCTAATGTTCTTTCACTTTTATCCGGAGTTAATCCAAATCTCAATTTGATTACCTCTTTTTCTCTATCGTTTAAGTGTTCCAATACCTCCTCTATCTGTTTTCTAAAATCCTCTTGCATAATGTTTTCCAAAGGATTTTTTAACTTTTCATCAATAACTGTGTCTCCAAATTTTGCATCTCCATCATCTCCAATTGGAGCTTCTAAACTTATAGGTTCTTTTGCGATTTTTTGAATGTTTTTCACCTTTTCAATACTTAATTTCATCTCTTTTGCTAATGTTTTAATATCTGGTTCTCTTCCTGTTTCTTGAAGATATTTTCTTGTGATTTTATTGATTTGATGTATCGATTCAATCATATGAATAGGAATTCTTACCGTTCTTGCTTGGTCAGCTATGGCTCTGCTAATTGCTTGTCTAATCCACCAAGTAGCATATGTTGAGAATTTAAATCCTTTTGCATGTTCAAACTTATCAATTGCTTTCATAAGTCCTATATTTCCCTCTTGGATAAGGTCCAAAAATGGAAGTCCTCTGTTTGTAAATTTTTTAGCAATACTTACAACTAATCTTAGATTTGCTCTTGCCATTTTGCTTTTTGCTTCATCTGTGATTTTTTTACCTCTTTTAATTTGCTCTAAAATCATTTTTAATTTCTCTTGGCTCATATTGAAAGCATCTTTACTCGCTTCTTTTGCTTCAATCAACTTTTTAATATCCATATAGGTGTTAATCATTGTAGCCTCAGGGACCATTTCTGCGATATCCTCTTTTGTTAATTTTGTGATATTTTCCAAAATTCTTTTATGATTTTCTTTAAGTTGTTGATTAAATAGAGGTAATTTATACTCTTTTTTTCTCAACTCTTTCTCAAAGTCAGTGTCTGATTTTAGAGCATTTTGAATAGTTTTCACAATCTCATTTATAAGTTTAGATGTTGGTCCAAGTTTTAATAGTTTATCTTTTACAATTTTCTTTTTATAAGTTAAAACTAAAATTCTGTGAGTTTTTTCAAAATCATTTGGTGATTTGTCAATTATAATTTTGTCATACTCATCTATCACCTTTTCCCAATCTTTTTTTGCTTTTTCTAACTCTTTAAACAACTCATTTATCTTCTTCTCTCTTGCACTAATTTTTTTTAACTTTTTAGTTTCTTTGCTTTCCTCTTCATTTTCTTCATCATTATCATCATTATCATCTGAAAATGATTTAAACAACTCTTTTACTCTTCTTTCTCTATTTAAAAGAGCGGGTTTATAATCTAAAATAAGTTTAATTAAGTAAGGCACACTGCAAATAGCATCTAAAATTATAGATTCTCCTATCTCTATTTTTTCACTTAACTCAATCTCCTCCTCTTTTGTTAAAAGTGGAATGTTACCCATCTCTCTCAAATACATTCTTACAGGGCTATCGCTTCTACTCCATTCCAATAACTCTTTATCTTTTAATAGGTCTTCTGCTTTTAATTGCTCCTCTCTTCTTCTTTTTTGCTCCTCTTTGCTTAAAATGGCATCTTCGATATTTTTTAATTTTGCAACCTCAGCCGCGGTTTTTAGAGTAACATTATTCTCTTTTGCAAGTTTTAAAATCTCTTTTGTTTGTGTTTTAGTTGGAGCTTTTGGTAACAAATCAACCAATTTCTCATAAGTAACAGTATGACCTTTGCTGTTTTTTAGAAACTCTTTATAGTCAATTTTTTTTTCTGACATCTATTCTCCTTGATAAGTTATTAACTTGTTATTTTAGCAAAAATAGTTTGGAACAAAATTTGCTTGAATACCTTTAAAAAAGGCTTTGTGATGCAAACAGGCTACTATGTCGCAACGGGCGGAATGGTAACTCAATTCAATAGACTTGACACCATTTCAAACAACTTGGCAAATGTTAATAGCAACGGTTACAAATCAGACGATATAGTCATCGGCGATTTTGAAAAAATGTTTATAGAAAAAAGAGAAAATTTGCCAATTGAGAATCACACTAAAAGGGGTTCTAAATTTTTAAATCGAGCAATAAATAAAGTTCCTCAAATTGTAGAGAAATATACAGACTTTTCTTTGGGAGGAATGAAGAAGACAGGGAATAGTTTAGATTTTGCTTTAACCAAAAAGAATGCTTTCTTTTTAGTTAAAACTCCACAGGGAATTATGGCTACGAGAGATGGAAGTTTTGAAATAAATGAGGATGGACATCTTGTTACAAAAGAGGGATATGAAGTTTTGCCAAAAACCTATTTTGTTGATAGGCATATTTTAGAGATTAGACAGAATGCTCAATTAACCGCAGATAAAAATGGCGACCTTTATCAAAATGGGGAACAGGTAAATTCTCTTTTTATAGCTTCATTTGATAATTTAAAAAATTTGAAAAAAGTGGGAGATAATTTGTATGATTTTGGTAAAATGCAACCTATTGAGAATGGAAAAAATAGTGTAGTTCAAGGATTTGTAGAAAAAAGTAATATCAATGCTGTAAGAGAGATGACTGACTTAATTGATACAAACAGACTTGTGGAGATGTATCAAAAAGTTATGGATACTCATATGAATGAGTTGAATAGAGATGCTATTGAGAAGTTAGCAAATGTTAGAGTTTAGAGAAGGAGATAGAGATGTTAAGAAGTTTATATAGTTCGGCGACAGGAATGATAGCACAACAAACAAGTTTAGATGTAACCTCAAACAATATAGCCAATGTAAATACGATAGGATATAAAAAACAGAGAGCCGAGTTTGCAGACCTTTTTTATCAAACTATGGAATATGCCGGGACATCTACAAGTGCTACAACTACCTCTCCAACGGGTATAAATGTGGGATTGGGAGTTAGACCTACTGCTGTTACTAAACTTTTTACCCAAGGTAATTTTAAAGAGACAGGTAACAATTTGGACCTTGCTATCACAGGTAACGGATTTTTTAAGGTGCAACTTCCAGATGGGAGTGAGGCTTATACTCGAAATGGGAGTTTTAAACTTGATGCTAATGGACAAATGGTAACAAGTGATGGGTATCCATTGGTGCCAAATATAGTAATTCCACCAGATGCGGTTCAGATAAATATAGGAACAGATGGAACTGTTAGTGTTTTACAGGCGGGGCAAACTCAAACTACTCAAATTGGACAGATAACTTTAACAAACTTTATAAATCCAGCGGGACTTCATGCACTTGGAGATAACAACTATATCAATACATCCGCGAGTGGAGACCCAGTTGAGGGAGTTGCAGGACAAAATGGACTTGGACAGATTCGACAGGGATTTGTGGAGATGAGTAATGTTCAGTTAGTAGAAGAGATGACCGATTTGATTACTGCTCAAAGAGCATATGATGCAAACTCAAAAGTTATAACAACCTCTGATGAGATGCTAAAAACTATCAATCAACTAAAAAGATAAGATAATGTGGATTGAGGAGTATCTATTTTATCCAAAAACTATATCTCAAAAATTACTATCCTATCTTCTTCTTCCCTTTACTTTTATCTATTGTTTAATTGTATATCTTAAATTTCCTAAAAAATTGAAAGATAAAAAGATACCAATAATCTCAATAGGAAATATAGTTGTAGGTGGAAGCGGTAAAACTCCTCTTACTATCTTTTTGGCTAACTATTTTGATGATGTAGTTGTTGTTATGAGAGGATATGCAAGAGCATCAAAAGGGGCTATTTTAGTCTCAAAAAGGGGG
>CAZBVR010000045.1:0-22064 GCA_964495415.1 uncultured Nautiliales bacterium | reverse complement strand
AAAAGAGGCAAGAATTACATTTGAGAGAATGAAAAGTTATACTATTTTTAGAATAGCAGAAACAATGAGGATTATTTTATTTATGACATTAGCAATTGTTATTTTTAATTTTTATCCTATTACTGCTTTAATGATTATTTTATTAGCATTATTGAATGATATTCCTATTTTGGCTATTGCTTATGATAACACAAAAATTGAAAAAAAACCGGTTCGGTGGGATATGAAAGAGATGTTAGTATTATCAAGTTGGCTTGGAATAGCAGGGGTATTGAGTAGTTTTGCTATTTTTTATATAACTATGGTGTATCTAAAAGCACATCCAGAAACTGCTTATCTTTTACCAGAGGTTCCGAATTGGATAAATATAAATAATGAAACAGATTGGTTAGGATTTGTTCAGTCCCTATTTTTTGCAAAAATGGTAGTGGCGGGGCATGGAACTATCTATAATACAAGAATTGATAATTGGTTTTTTAAAAAACCTTATCCAAGTTTAATACTATTTTTAGCAACTTTTTCAACAAGAGTAATAGGGACAATTATATCTGTTTATGGTTTTGGACTTATTACTCCTATTGGGTGGAATTGGGCCATTTTTATGTGGATATATGCCTTAACTTGGTTTGTATTTAACGATTTTGTAAAAATTTTAGTTTTAAAATATTATAGAAAAGTGAAGGGTGTTGAGGTTATATAAAAATGTGTTTTTTTTGAAAAAATAAAAAGGAGAGATGTGCCTAAAAAAATAGGTTTTTGGGAAGCATTTAGTATAGGTGTTGGAGGAATGGTGGGAGGAGGAATTTTTGCTGTTCTTGGTTTGACAATAGACTTAGCAAAAGGTGCGGCTCCGTTTGCCTTTTTATTGGCAGGGGCTATAGCCTTAATTACCTCTTATTCTTATGTTAAACTTTCAATAAGATATCCAAGTGAGGGAGGAACAATTGAATTTATTGTTCAAGGGTTTGGAAATACTCTTTTTTCATCTATTGTAAATAATCTGCTTTTAATGAGTTATGTGATAATGCTTTCTTTATATGCCTATGCCTTTGGTAGTTATGGGAGTGCTCTTTTTTTAGGAACCGATGTTGAGTGGTTACATAAGTTATTAAGTGCAGGAGTAATTCTAATTTTTACATTTGTTAATCTCTTAGGTGCCTTTATGACAGGAAAGGTAGAGGATTTTATGGTGTTTATGAAGGTGGCTATTCTCCTTTTGTTTATAATAGTAGGATTTTTAACTTTTGATTCTACCCAATTGTCTCCAAACTATTGGAATGATTTTATCTCCGTTTCAACGGGAGGACTGATTATCTTTTTAGCATATGAAGGGTTTGAACTTATTGCCAATAGTGCTAAGGATGTGGAAAATCCTAAAACAACTTTGCCAAAAGCTTTTTATAGTAGTGTAATTTTTGTAATTTTTTTATATGTAACAATTTCTATCGTAACTTTGGGAAATGTTAGTTTTGAGGAGATTAAAAAGGCGAGTGATTATGTTTTGGCTATTGCTGCAAAACCATTTTTGGGAGAAGCGGGCTTTATAATTATTGCTATTGCAGCTCTTTTATCAACTGCGAGTGCAATAAATGCAACAATTTATGGAGCTGGGAGAGTTGGGTATTTAGTTGCAAAGTTGGGAGAGATTCCAAGAAGTTTTGAAGAAAAAGTTAAAAATGGTTATGAAGGAATGATTATTATTGCTCTTTTAGGAGTTATTTTTTCTATTAGTTTTAATGTTCAAAATATATCCATAGCGGGAAGTATGGGGTTTTTAATAGTGTTTAGTTTGGTTAATTTAGCTAATTATAAACTTTATAAAGAAACTGATTCCAATAGAATTATACCAATGATTGGATTTGTTATCACATTTTTGGCAACATTCGTTTTAATAGGTTATAATCTATTTCATTCTCCCGAGAGTTTGATTAGTAGCAGTTTGGTAATAATTGGTGTTGTCTTATTTAGTTATCTTTATAGTAAAATAGAAAATCATCAACTTGCTAAATTTATGGATAAAGATTTGGAAAATGACTCATCTATTTGATTATTGTTTTATTACATTAGCAATGTTAATACAAAATTCTATTTTTCCTTTTGCAATGGAGTTTATATTATTGCCAGCGGGTTTCTTGTCTTATCAGGGTTATTTAAATTTTTATTTGGTTATAATAAGTGCGCTTGTTGGTCAATTACTTGGAGCGGTTTTAAACTATTTTTTGGCTCTTTTTTTTGGAGGCTATTTGTCTAAGAAGTTTAGCTTAGAGAGTAAAATTTTTAAATATAAGTCCTTTGTTGAGGAGAATTTTATTTTAGCTTTTTTTATTCCAGTAGTAAGGACTTATTTATCGTGGATTGCAGGAATTTTTGAAGTCGAGTTTTGGAAAGTTTTGCTTTTCTCTTTTTTTGGCTCTTTTTTTTGGGTTTTAGTTGTCTCTTATAGTGGATATTTAATAGGAAAAGAGAGGAGTTTTTTTGAAACTCATCTAATTTTTCTATCTATTTTTGCTATGGGATAAGATAATAATTATTAAAAGTGCAAAACTCTTTTAAAAAGCAGTTGTTACATTTTGGGTTTTTTGCAGTGCATATATATCTACCAAATAACACCATTGCTTGGTGAAGAGTAGCTAAATTATCTTTAAACTTCTCAACTAAATCTTTTTCCGTTCCCTCTACACTTTTGGCATCACTTAGTCCCAATCTATGACTTGTTCTGAAAACATGAGTATCTACTGCCATTCTATTTTCATTATCTTGTTCAATTAGAAACACATTTGCTGTTTTATTTCCAACTCCAGCCAAAGAGATGAGTTCTTTGTGGTTATGCGGTATTTTCCCATTAAATTCATTTTCTACTTTTTTAGCCATTTCAATTAGATTTTTAGCTTTATTATTGTAGAAATTACAACTTTTAATTAACTCTTTTACTTCTTCCAATTTTGCTTTTGATAGTTCTTTTGTAGTTGGAAATTTTTTAAATAGGGCAGGGGTAATCATATTAACTCTTTTGTCTGTGCATTGGGCAGATAAAATAATTGAGACCAATAGTTGATAATCGTTTGTGTAATTTAATTCAGTTTTTGCATCTTTATATCTCTCTAAGAGCCTTTTTTTTATCTCCTCTATTTGAGTTTGAGTTATTTTTTGCATTATTATACTCCTTGCTATTTTTGTTTTGGTATAATATCAAAAAAAGTTTATATTAAAGGATTTTATTTATGGCAGGACACAATAAATGGTCAAAAGTTAAACACATTAAAGCAAAGCAAGATGCTATTAAAGGAAAACTTTTTACAAAAGCGGTAAGAGATATTATGATTGCAGCTAAAAATGGGGGAGGTGACCCAGAGAAGAATGCAGCTCTCAGATTAGCTATTGAGAAAGCAAAAGAGGTTTCTATGCCACAAGCCAATATCCAAAGGGCTATTGATAAAGCAACGGGAAATCTTGAAGGAGTTGTGTATGAGGAGATAACTTATGAAGGTTATGCTCCTAATGGAGTGGCTATTATGGTTGATGTTATGACTGATAATAGAAATAGAACGGTAGCATCGATTAGATATGCTTTTAATAAAAATGGAGGTAGTTTAGGAACAAGCGGAAGTGTATCTTGGATGTTTGAAAAGAAAGGAATTATCTCTATTGAAAAAGATGAGAATCTTGAAGAGGAGATAATGGAAAAGGCAATGGAAAATGGTGCTGAGGATATTAAAGAGTTTGAAGAAGTTTTGGTAATTGAATCTGCACCAGAAGATTTTAATACTCTTTTAGAGGCTATAAGCGAAATAGAGGGAGTTAAAATTTTAGAATCTAATGTTGATTATATTGCAAAAAATGAGGTTGAGGTTGATGAGGAGACGGCTCAAAAAGTTGAAAAACTGATTGAGATGTTAGAGGAAGATGATGATGTTCAAAATGTAATTCATAATATGGCATAAAGGAAAAAAATGAAAAAGTTATTGTTAGGAAGTTTAATTGTTGTTAGTAGTTTGTTTGCAGGAGATATTTTAGCCGTAGTAAATGGGACACCAATTACAAAAGCAGAGGTAGATAGTTTATTAAAAGCACAAAAAATAACATATGACCAATTACCACCTCAGTATCAAAAACAGGTTTTAGATAAAGTTATTACAGAGGCACTTTTGATTCAAAAGGCGGAAAATGCAAAAGTTGAAGATACAACATTATATAAAGAAGAACTTGATAAATTAAAAAAACAATTGGCCCTAAAAGTATTTTTAAAAGAAAAATTAGATTCTTTTAAAGTCAGTGATGAAGAGATTAAATCTTTTTATGAACAAAATAAAGATATAATGTTTAAACAACAACCTCAGGTTAAGGCAAGACATATACTTGTAAAAACAAAAGAGGAAGCTGAAAAAATTATATCTGAATTAAAGAAAACTCCTCAATATGATTTGGAAAATAGATTTATAGAGTTGGCTAAAAAAGATTCAGTAGGACCAAGTGGTAAAAATGGAGGAGAATTAGGATGGTTTAGTAAAGATAAAATGATACCAGCTTTTAGTAAAGTTGCTTTCTCTTTGAAAAAGGGTAGTTTTACTCTTCAACCAGTAAAAACAAGATTTGGATGGCATATAATTTATGTTGAAGATAAGAAAGAGGGTGGATATACTCCTTTTGAAGAGGTAAAAGAGAAAATTAAAGAGCAACTAAAATTTAAAAGATTGAAACAGTATATTGATTCTGTTAAAAATAGTGCAAATATAGAGTATAAACAATAAAGGAGGTTTTAAGATGGAATTTAGAAAAGGTGTTTTGAATGGTAATGAAGCGAGAGAAGTATATGCATATTGTAAAGAGAAAGGGTTTGCTTTACCAGCAGTGAATGTTGTTGGAACAGATTCTGCAAATGCTGTTTTAGAAGCCGCGAAAGATGTTAATTTACCAATTATTATCCAATTTTCAAATGGGGGTGCCGAATTTTTTGCTGGAAAAGGTTTAGGTAATGAGAATTATAGAGCTTCTATTTTAGGTGCAATTAGTGGAGCAAAACATATTCATACAGTTGCAGAAGCTTATGGAGTAAGTGTTATTTTACATACAGACCATGCGGCCAAAAAATTGTTACCTTGGATTGACGGATTGTTAGAAGCAGGAGAAAGATATTATAAAGAAACTAAAAGACCTCTATTTACTTCTCATATGTTGGATTTAAGTGAGGAAAGTTTAGAGGAGAATGTTGCCATTTCAAAAGAGTATTTGAAAAGAATGAGTGCTTTGGATATGCTTATTGAAATTGAGCTTGGTGTAACTGGTGGTGAAGAAGATGGAGTAGATAATAGTGGAATAGATAATTCAAAATTATATACTCAGCCGGAAGATGTTGCTTATGCTTATAAAGAGTTAATGGAAGTTAGCCCACTTTTTACAATAGCAGCAAGTTTCGGAAATGTGCATGGAGTTTATAAGCCGGGGCATGTAAAACTTTCACCAGAGATACTGAAAAATTCACAAGAGTATATTAAAAAAGAGTTTAATTTAGATAATGATAAACCGGTGGATTTTGTTTTTCATGGAGGAAGTGGAAGCGAGTTGGAAAAAATTCATCAAGCAGTTGATTATGGTGTTGTAAAAATGAACATTGATACTGATACTCAATGGGCTTTTTGGAGTGGAGTAAAAGGATATATAGAAAAATATCACGATTATCTACAATCACAAATAGGAAATCCAGAAGGTGAAGATAAACCAAATAAAAAATACTACGACCCAAGAAAATGGCTAAGAGAGGGTGAAAAGTCTATGAAAGAAAGGGTAATAGAAGCTTATAGAAGTTTAAAAGCCCTATGAAACTACCTTCTCCAATAACCCCTTTCTCTTTTAGGGGTAAAAAATTTTTAGTCAAAAGAGATGACCTTATAGACAAAGAATTTTCAGGAAATAAAGCCAGAAAATTTTGGCACTATTTTACCCTTTTAAAAAATAACCCTCAAATCAAAGAGATAATTTCATATGGTTCCTCTCAGTCAAATGCGATGTATTCGTTAAGTGTTTTGTCTAAAATGTTTAATATAAATAGTCGGTATTATGTTAAGTATTTATCACAAAAACTAAAAACAAACCCAACCGGAAACTTAAAAAAAAGCATAAAAAACAAACTAAAAATAATAGAAAACGAAGAAATCATAAAAAAAATGAAAATAAACGGCTATACCCCTCCTAAAAACAGCATCTTCATAAAAGAGGGCGGAGCAAACCGAGAAGCAGAAGAGGGGATAAAAATGTTAGCAGAAGAGTTAAAAGAGTTTAAAAACTATTCCATATTCTTACCAAGCGGAACCGGAACAACAGCTCTATATCTTCAAAAACATTTCGAAGGAGAAGTTTTCACTTGCAGTTGTGTAGGAGATGATAATTATCTAATTAAACAATGGCAAATGTTAGAAGAAAATGAAAGTCTTTATCCTACAATTATTCCAAAAGAGAAAAAGTTTCACTTTGGAAAATTATACAAAGAAAACTACTTAATCTGGTTAGAACTAAAAAAGGCAGGAATTGAGTTTGACTTACTTTATGACCCTATTGGATGGCAAACTCTTTTAAAAAATTTAAACATCACAGGAGAAAAAGTAATCTACATTCACCAAGGAGGAATTCTAGGTAATGAAAGTATGATAGAAAGATATAAAAGAAAATATCCAGATATCTCAATGGATTACAACATTTAATCCTATATCTCCCTCTTTGCTTAAAACCTCTTTCGTTAAATAAAGATTTTCTCCTTTTATATGCAAATTCTTCTCCTCTAAAAAAATCAACAACTGAGGTTTAGAAAGATTTATGTTAAGAACTTTTACCAGTCTATACACCTTTGTTAGAAATTCTAATACCTCTTTCTTTGGTGCCAATTCTCTATAAAAACTTATATACTCTTTTTTTATCTTTTTCTTTTTATAATATCTAATAATTTTAGATATCAAAATTCTATCTTGATGAGTAAAACCATAATGCAAAGAATTCAATAACAAATAATTAGTATGTTTATGGGAAGAATAAAAATCTATATAGTTTCCAGCGGTAGATAATTTAAGAGCATATTTTAAATGCAATCTGTAAGAGGAATCGATGTTATAAATTGGTGCCAAAAAATCAAAAATTTTTAAGCCTAAATTTACCTCATAAGCAGAATTTTTTTTATCTATTTGATAAATATCTTGAATACTTCGAACACTTGGGTTAAAATTTTTTGGAAAAAGGTAGTTAGAATTTCTAAGCATATCTGCCAAAAATACTCCCTCTCTTACTCCAACTCCGCTTGTTATCAACTTTTCTGCCTCTATCTTTTTGATAGCTTCTCTTAGAATTAAAGTTCCTTCTCTAATAACATCAAGTCTTTCCTCTTTAAATCCAAGTGTTTTTAACTCCTCATCAGTGGCATCATAAACAATAAAATCAAAAAATTTTTCCTCTTTTTTAAATGAATAAGTAAAAGAATGTAAAATATCAAGAGGATATTCATTTTTTCTCATAATAACTTTACTTAAAGCTCTTATTGTTCCTCCAATCCCTAAAACTATATTTTGTTTAAAATTTAAAGGCAATTTATCTAACTCACTACAAACATATTTTAATGCTCCCTCAATATTATTTTTATCAAAATATAACTCTTTTAATCTTACGGTTCCCAATTTTAGAGAAAGTTTATCAATAATTTTACCATTTTCAATTAAAGCAAATTCTGTGCTACCTCCTCCAATATCTATGGTAATCCCATTTTTATATGGTAAAAGGTTAGTTGCAGCAACTGCTCCAAAGAAAGCCTCTTTTACTCCATCTATAACTTTGATATTTATTCCAACTTCACTTCGAACTCTACTTAAAAAGTAAGTTTTGTTTGGAGCATCTCTTACTGCACTTGTAGCAACTGCCAAAATTTTTCTCACTTTCAAATTTTTAGCGATTAAAAGAAATTCTTTTAAAGCATTCAAAGCCCTCTCAATTGCATAATCTTGAAGATTACCTCCATTTTCATAAGCACCCTCACTAATTCTAACTCTGCTTTTAATCTCTTTTAATAAAACAAAGCCAAAATGGCTTGTTTTTTTAAAGATAGCCATTCTTGCAGAATTGGAACCAATATCGATAACTGCGGTTATTTTAGCCATTTCATTCCTCTTTTTTTAATTGCTCTGCTTTTAGTTTTAATTCCCTTGCTGTTTCCACATTATCAGGATCTGGAACAATACAATCAACTGGGCACACAGGAACACAAGATGGTTCTCCTCCCTCTTCAATACATTCTGTGCATCTATCTGGGTCTATCACATAGATTTTGATATCTGGTTCAATCGCCTCATTAGGACACTCATCCACACAAGCATCACAAGCAATACACTCTTCTGTAATCATTAAAGACATCATAATCTCCTTTTTTTTATAAGATTCAGTTTCGAGTTTATATCAAAAAAATAGAAAAATATCAAGAGAAAGAGAATTTATATCCTCTTCTTCTCACAGTTTCTATTGTATTTATTCCCAAAGGTTTATCAATTTTTTGTCTTATCTGATTTATTGCAACTTCAATAACATTTGGAGTTACCATTTCCGGTTCTTCCCAAATAGCATCTAACAACTGCTCTTTTGAAATAACTTGGTCTGGATATTTTGCCAAGTGATTAAAAACTTCAAAAGGTTTTCCTTTTAATTCTATAACTTTATTTTTATAGATAACTTTTTCCTCTTCGGGAGAGATAACTAAATCTTTTATAATAATCTGTTTAGAATTGCTATATCTAATTTTTGATTCAACTCTTGCAATCAAAAGTTCAAAATAGATAGGTTTTCTAAGATAATCATCAGCCCCCGCTTTTAACATTTTAATTTCATTTTCTATACTTTCATTATCACTAATAACTATAATTTTTGTTAAAGGAAATTTAACTCTTACCATATCTATAAAACCGATAGTATCAGCTTCTCCAAAATTATCATCTATAATTATGAGGTCATAATTCCTAATGTTTGTATAATACTCTGCATCATTTAAACTTAATGCTTCATCAGTTTTATAACCGCTATTTTGAAAAGCAGATTGTATCATCTTATTTAAACTATTATCACTTTCAGCTATTAAAAATCTCAAAATAAAACTCCTTAAACTTTTTTAAAAATTATATCTAAAATTTAAGAAAAATTTAATAATTTTTGACAAGTTTTGCACCAACTATTCTACTTCCCAATATAGAAGGTTTTAAAATTTCCAACTCAATTTTTTGAATATGTGGAAAACAATTTTTCAAATAATCGCTAACAAAGAGCAGGGCATCCTCAATAACTTCAAATTTTTTCTCTACAATCAATTTTTTAATTATATCGCTTACCTCAGCATAATCAAGATAACTATCCTCATAATTGTATTCAATTTCACAATTCACAATAACTTTTTGAGGAAGCTCTTTTTCAAACTCCAAAACACCTATAATTGCCAGAAATTCAAACTCTTTTATTATAATACTAAACAACTCTCTTCTCCTCCCCTTTAATCAATCTAACTATATTTGGAATATGTTTATAGAAAACAATAAACCCGATTATCAACAGAGGAGCATGGCTTCCATCAAAAAGGTTCGGATGGATAAAATAACTACTTCCAATTCCAACTAAAATACCTGTTAAAGATGAGATTGAAGATATTTTTACAAATTTAGCCATTAAAAACCAAACAACTAATCCTATAATAGCCTCAATAGGCAACAATACTAACATAACTCCCGCTGTTGTAGCAACTCCCTTTCCACCTTCAAATTTCAGAAAAGGAGAAAAACAATGTCCTAAAACTGCCAAAACTGCTATTGTATATTGAGTTTCCAAACTCATTCCCATAAACTTAGCAAGTAAAATAACAACCGCTCCTTTTAAGGCATCAAATATCAATGTAATAAGAGCTATTTTTTTAGCAATCTGAGGTTTTTGCTCCTTCAAAACCCTTAAAACATTTGTCGCCCCTATATTTCCACTACCATACTCTCTAACATCAATACCAACTAAAACTTTTGTAAGCAGATATCCAAAAGGAATACCTCCAATTAGATATGCCACAATATAAAAAATCAAATTTTCCATTTATATACCTTTTTTATTTTTTTACTACTGCAAAACTTAAATCTAAAATTTCGCTATGATTTTTTATAAATCTATTTATCTCATCTAAACTAATCTGTTCAATTTTTTGCAACTCTTTTTTATAATACCCTTTTTCAAAACCATTATAATACTCCAAAAATTTCAAAATCAATCTTTGTCCCATCACCTCATTTCTCAAAGGCTCACTTCCAATCAAAAAGTTTTTTGCCTGTTGAAGTTCATTCTCTTCTACACCATTTTCGATAAAAGTAGAAATCAACTCTTTCAATTTTTCAATAGCAAACTGCTCATTTTCAAGTTTAGTCTGCATATGACCATTCAAATTTTTTGTATAGTTATTAAACTGATAACTTACATAAGCTGAGTAAGCAAGACCATGCTTTACTCTAATTTCCTCAACAACTCTACTTCCGAAACCTCCTGAACCAAGTATAAAGGTAGCAACTTTTGCCAAATATCTACTCTCTTTATCAACTCTGTAAGGAGAATTAAAATAGATATAAGCCTGTTCAGTTTCTCTTTTCAACTCTCCAAATGATTGAACCGGTTCAAAGAAAGGGATAGGCTTTCTTTTTCCATTTGAAAAAAGATTGGTAAATCTATCAAAATCTATCTTTTTAAAATTTCCTCCAACTACAAAGGTTAAATTTTCTTTAATAAAGAAGTTTTTAAAATGCTCTTTTACATCTTTTAGAGATATTTTGTTATCTTCCTCTCCAATTAGTGGATATTCCAAAGGAGTATTTTTAAAAGAGATTTTATTGAGTAGGTTTTTTGCAACATAATCTAAATTATTGTTTTTTGCTTTTCTTTCAGCATCAATCTCTTTTTTAACTTTTTTGAAATTCTCCTCTGTAAAATTTGGATAAGTTAATAACTCCTCCAATAGATTAAGAGCAATTTTCTGCTTCTCAGAAAGAAAAGAGAGAGATATTGAGATAAATTCTCTTCCTGCGATTACATCCAGTTTTATTGCATTATCCTCTAACTTTTGAAGAAACTTAGTTCTTGGATTTTTTAAACTTCCGCCTTTTCTAAGCATCTTTGTTAAAAAATAAGCAACTCCATTTGTTCCAAAAAGGGCACCACTATTTTCTACAATCATTTCAAAATGAACTCTATCCAAATTATCTTTTTCTGTTATTATCATAAATCCTCCATTTTTTTATTATAATTATACAAAAAAAGGAACTTTTTATGAAGTTAGCAGTATTTGATTTTGATTCAACTTTAATGGATGGTGAAACTATTGATGAATTTGCAAAGGAGTTGAGTCTAAAAGAGAAGGTAGCATCTATTACAGAGATGGCAATGGCAGGAGAGTTAGATTTTTTTGAAAGTTTAATTATGAGAGTAAAATTACTCGAAGGATTAGAGTTAAAAAGAGTGGAAGAGATTGCTCACTCTCTTCCATATATGAAAGGGGCCAGAGAAACAATTACAGAGATGAAAAAAATGGGTTATAAAGTGGTCTGTTTTAGTGGAGGATTTAGAGTTGCTACAAGTTATGCAAAAGAGATACTTGGATTTGATGCAGATTTTAGTAACATACTTCACACTAAAAATGGAAAATTAACCGGTTTAGTAGGTGGCGATATGATGTTTAGCAGTTCAAAGGGTGATATGTTAAAAAGATTACAAACTATTTTAGGCATTGATAAAAAAGATACTTTTGTATGTGGAGATGGAGCAAACGATTTAAGCATGTTTCAATATGCTGATACAAGAGTAGCCTTTTGTGCAAGAGAGATTTTGAAGAAAGAAGCAAATATAATAGTAGATGAAAAAAATCTTGAAAAAATTTTAGAAAAGATAGGAGAATAAAAATGGCAACAATATGGGTTGATTATTTAGAAAAGAGTTTTTTAGAGGAGCAGTTTCCAAAGTTGGTAGAAAGTGGGTTAGTAAAAGGGATTACAAGTAATCCCTCAATTTTCGCAAATGCAATAATGAAAAGTCCGGCATACAAAGAGAGCATTGAGCAGTTAAAAGGGAAAACTCCGGAAGAGATTTATGAGGAGTTAGCGATAAAAGATATTCAAAAGGCTTGTGATATTTTAAAAGAAAATTATGAAAATGGGGATGATGGATTTGCAAGTATAGAGGTTAATCCTAAATTAGCAAATGATAAAGATGGCACAATTAAAGAAGCGATGAGGTTAGTTGAAAGAATTGACAGAGAAAATGTTATGATAAAAATTCCAGCAACTGAGGCGGGATTTGAAGCAATGGAGGAGTTAGCAAAGAGAGGAATAAATATCAATGCAACTCTTATATTCTCACCATACCAAGCCAATAGATGTGCAGAAGCTTTATCATATCTACCAAGAGATAAAGAGGGAGTTATTAGTGTATTTGTGAGTAGATTTGACAGAGAATTAAATGATAGATTGGCAAGTGCAAAATTAAGCAAGGATAGAGTAGGGTTTTTGAATGCTATAAAGATATATAATAACATAGAGGAGAAAAAACTCCCAAATGTGAGAGTTTTATTTGCTTCAACAGGAGTTAAACAGAGTTGGTTAGAGCCAGATTATTATGTTGAGCAGTTAAATCTTCCAAACTCAGTTTTAACTTTGCCATTAGATGTTATAGAGTATATTAAGGATAAGGAGTTGGAGGAGAGTTTTCATTTTCAAACAAAACATATAGATGCTTTTTTCAGTTATTTAACTCCGGCGAATGTCTCTATGCAAAAAACTTATGAGAAATTGATGAAAGAGGGATTGGAAGCTTTTGAAAAAAGTTTTGAAGAGATGTTAAATTTATTGAAAGGATAAAAAGATGGCTGAATCACAATTATTACAACAATTTAGACAATTTCTATATAAAATGATAAAAATGAATGGGAGTGACTTACACTTAAAGGCAGGAGGAACTATTAGAGCAAGAATTAGAGGGGATATTCAACCTCTTGCAGATGTAAAGATAACAAAAGAGATAGCCCTTGCTTTATGTAGAGACCTTTTTCCGGAAAGATTTAAGGAGTTTTTAGAGAAAAAGGAGATGGATTTTAATTTTCAATTAGATGAAAAGTATAGATTTAGGGGAAATGCTTTTTTTCAAATGGAGGGACCAGCTATTGTTATGAGGGTTATTCCAGTTGAGATTTTAAGTTTAAAACAGCTTGGAATGCCAGAAGTGTTATATAAGTTGTCAAATACAGAAAGAGGAATGGTATTAGTAACAGGGGTAACCGGTTCAGGGAAATCAACAACTCTTGCGGCTATGATAAATGAGATAAATCAAACAAGAGCAAAACATATTATCACAGTTGAGGACCCTATTGAGTTTGTGCATAAAGAGAAAAAATGTATCATAAATCAAAGAAGTGTTGGACAGGATACTTTAAGTTTTGCGAATGCTTTAAAAGGTGCTTTAAGGGAGGACCCCGATATTATCCTAATTGGGGAGATGAGAGATATTGAGACAGTGGAGATAGCTTTACATGCCGCAGAAACAGGGCACCTTGTTTTTTCTACACTCCATACTTTGGATGCAAAAGAGACTATTAACAGAATAATAGGAATGTTTCCAACAGAGGAGCAAAATAGAATTAGACTTACTCTTGCTTCAATTCTTGAAGGAGTTATTTCTCAAAGATTGGTAAAAACGGTAGATGGAAAAAGGGCGGCCGCAATGGAGATTTTGGCAAGAACTCCAAGAATTGCCGAACTTATTAAAGAGAATAGAGATGATGAGATTAAAGATGCTTTGGAGGAGGGACACAAAATATATGGAACTCAAAGTTTCGACTTAGCACTTGTAAATCTTGTAATGGCTGGAAAAATTACAGAAGAGGTTGCTCTTGAAAATGCTTCAAGTCCAGATGATTTAGCTCTTAAAATTAAAAAGGCTAAATTAGCAATGGCCGCAGAAAATCCAGACCAACAAGAGGAGGAAGAGGATGATGTTATTGGTTTAAAAATGGATTAGGAGTAAAAAATGAATAGTTTATTGGCTCTTAGTGCAAGTGCAGGAAGTGGTAAAACTTTCTCTCTTGCCAACAGATATTTAACTCTTCTTTTTAAGGGAAAAACTCCAAGTGATATTTTAGCAGTAACTTTCACTAATAAAGCAGCTAACGAAATGAAAGAGAGAATAGTTAAATTTTTAAAAAATTTGGAGAATGAGGAGAATATGCTCACCCTTTTAGAAAAGGAAACAGGTTTAGAAAGAGAGGAGTTGTTAGCAAAAAAGGAGAGAGTTTTATACAACTTTTTAACTTCTGATATCTATATTATGACTATTGATTCATTTATAAATAAAATTTTAAGAAAATTTAGTTGGTATGTAGGTTTTGAGAGTGACTTTGAAATAGGAGAGGAACAGGAGGAGGTTGTTCTAAAAAAGTTTTTAGCAACTTTAAATGAAAAGGAGTTTGAAGATTTAGTTACCTACTCTAAAAGAGAGGAAAAGATGCATAAGTCGATGCAATCTCTTTTAGAAGCTCTTTACCAAAAGGATAAAGAGTTACCTCAACCCTATTTTAACCATTTAAAAATAGAAAAAGTTGATTTGAAAAATTTAGAAGCAAAAATTATAGAACTATTTTATCAGATGAAAGAGATAATTTATAATTTTCCCAAAATCTCTACAACAGCTAAAAATGGTTTTAAAGAGATATCAAAGGTTGAGGAGATTGTAGGTCGAAGTTGGTTTGAGAAAGATAGTTTAAATTATCGAACCTATTCAAAGGTTTTTAAAGAACATCCAGAATTAGATACTCTCTTTTTTGAGTTAAAAGAGGCAGTGTCTCTATTTTTAAAAGTTAAATATAGAAAAAGAGAGGAGGAGTTTTTTAAAAATCTATTTCAACTCTACACAAAATATAAAGAGGTAAAATTCAACTATAAAAGAGAAAACAATAGATTAGATTTTAAAGATATAGAAACGATTGTATATCAGCTTTTGAGAGAGGAGAGGTTTGTAGAGGATATAAAGGAGTTTATCTATTTTAGATTGGATAGCAAAATAGAGCATATTTTAATAGATGAGTTTCAAGATACCTCAATAACTCAATGGAGAATTTTTGAGCCATTAGTTGATGAAATCGCGAGTGGGATAGGGGTTAGAGATAATAGGACATTTTTTTATGTTGGAGACACTAAACAATCTATCTATCGTTTTAGAGGAGGACAAAAGGAACTTTTTGAATATGTTTATCAAAAATATAGAAGTTTCGGAATGATAAAAAATGAGTTACCAGCCAATTATCGCTCAAAAGAGGAGATTGTAAATTTTGTAAATAGAGTTTTTGGACTTAAACAAAAAGTTGGAGACCCAGAAAAACAGAAAGGAGGATATGTAAAGGTAGCACTATTTAATAAAGATAATGAAGATGAGGTTTTAAAAGAGAGTTTAGAGCAACTATTTGAGAAAGGGATACCAGACGAAAAAATTACAATTTTAGTATATGAAGGAAAAAAAGGGATAGAAATCAGTAACAAAATCAAGGAGTGGTTTGATAAAGATGCTATTACCTCTACTCGTGCAAAAGTTATAAATCAACCCTTTGCAAAAGCGATAATAAGTTTAATGAAATATAGTTATAGTGGTAATAGATTGGAACTTCTAAATTTTTTGAGTTTAATAGGAGAAAAGTATAAAGAGGAGTTTAAACCAATTGCAGAAGATAAACCATCTAAAATGATTTTTAAGATAATGGAGCGATATAATCTTTTTGATGATAGTTCAATTAAACTTTATGAGCATAGTTTTGAATATGAAACTTTAATTGATTTTGTGGAAAAAATTGATAGTTACGAGGAGGAGTTACCTCCCAAGGAGTTAAAAGGTATTCAGATTATGACTATCCATAAATCAAAAGGATTGGAATTTGAGAATGTGATTGTTGTAGATTCAAAAGAGCGGGAAAATATGGGAGAGATTATATTTGATTATGATGAGATAGAACTAAAAGGAATCTATTCCACTATCGATAAAAAGGAGAGAGAAAAAGTTGATTTAGACTTTAAGCAAATTATAGATAAACAACGACTTTTAGCAAAAGAGGACAATAGGAATGTGGAGTATGTGGCTTTTACAAGGGCAATTAACTCTCTTTTTATATTGAAATTAGAGAATGGAAAAAGTAAAATAGAGATGGTAAAAGAGGAGACAGAGTTAGGAGTTTTAGAGGAGTATAAAGAGCAGGAGGAGAGAGAAGTTATCGAAAAATTTAATCTTCAATTGAGAAACTATGGAAAACAGGAGTATAAAAAGTTGGAGGAAGATGAGTATAAACCAAATGATTATTCAGCTATCTATTTTGGATTAGCGGTTCATTACTGCTTTGAGAGTGAAAATTTAGATGCTGTGCTGAATAGATATGGTGGATATACAAATGTTAAAAAAGCTTTTAACAACTATCAAAATGGGAAAAAGAATATAGATTATAAAGGAAAAGTTTTTAAAGAGTATCCATTTATCTATAATGAGAAAGTAGGGATTATAGACCTTTTAATTGAAACTGAGGAGAAGATAGTGATTATCGACTATAAAACACACAATCCTCACGATGAGCACAACTACATAAAACAGGTAAAAAGATATAAAGAGGCTATTTGTCAATTAAAAGGAAAAGAGGTAGAGGGTTATCTTTTTTATCTTGACAAGATGCAGTTTAAAATAGTTAATTAAGAGAAAAGAGAGCCTATTCTTTTTTTAACTTTTGAAAGTCCCAGTTTCATTCCGGAAAATCTCATAATTTTAGCAACCGCTTTCCACTCCTCCTTTTCATAACAAGGATTAGGGCATTTTCTACAACGAGGTTTTTCTTCGTGAGGGCACTCTTGAAGGTGTTTAATTGAGTTAGAAAGCAGAGAGTTACACTCATCACATAATCTAACCTCTAAAAGAAACTCTCTTCCTCTGTAAGGAATTTTATAACTTCCCTCCTGCATAACTCTATCTTGATGTTTAGAGTGACAATATAGTTCAAAAAACTTTTTTAATGTATCTATTTCAGAACGAAACTTCTCATAAGTCATAAAACTCTCCAATTTGAGAAAAGTTTTGACGAATTGCTTCATATAAAACTATTCCCGCACTAATGGCTAAATTTAAACTTCTTCCCTCTTTGGTCATAGGAATAGTTATCATACTTTCTTCTCTTTTTTTCATTATCTCCAAAGGAAGCCCACTTGTTTCACTTCCGAATATAATATAATCACCCTTTTTAAAATCTACTTCAAAATAGGGTCTGTTACTTTTTGTTGTAGCAAAATAGCATCTCTCTATCTCTACATTTTCAAAAAATTGCTGATAATTTTCCCATACCACTAAGTCAAGTTTATCCCAATAATCAAGTCCCGCTCTTTTTACTGCCTTTTCAGAGATAGAAAAACCTAATGGTTTAATAAGATGAAGTGTTGCTCCACTATTAACACACAATCTTCCAATTGCACCGGTATTATGGGGAATCTGCGGATTAAATAGAACTATATTAAACATTGTTTGTTACCTTTTTTGCTCTATGTTTTTTCAATAGAAACATTAAAATTTTTGCTAAACTCTTTCCATTCTCTTTAAAAAGATGAGATAATCTATCTTGAATAATTCTACTCTTTATCTCTTCTTTATCTTTTAGATTAGAGTATGATTGTTTTATTGTCATAAACAAATATCCTATCTTCAATTGCCAACTTAATTGCTCGACTTAAAACATTTTTTTCAACATCTCTTCCCTTGTTTCTCATCTCTTCCCAATTCATTTCATGATTTACTCTAACAATATCTTGCTCAATAATTGGTCCATCATCTAAATTATTATTTACAAAGTGAGCAGTTGCTCCAATGATTTTAACTCCTCTTTTATATGCTTGTTTATATGGATTTGCTCCAATAAAGGCTGGTAAAAATGAATGGTGGATATTTATAATTTTATTAGGATATCTTTCCACAAAGTTAGGAGTTAAAATTCTCATAAATTTTGCTAAGACTATTAAGTCGGGATTTAAAGGCTCAATAATCTCTAACATTTTATTTTCATGCTCAACTCTTTCTATATTGTCTGCATCTATATGATAAAAAGGAATATCAAACTTCTCCACTAAATTTCTAAGATTATCTCTGTTTGCTATAACAGCTAATATGTTTATATCAAAGTCACCGCTATACTGCTTAATTAGGATATCTCCCAAGGCATGGGCCTCTTTTGTGGCTAAAATTACAACTCTTTTTTCTCTTTTAGGTATGATTTTTATATTTGCTAAGGGAATGCTATTTTGAAGCTCCTCTTTTAATCTATCTATATCCACTTCTCCGCTTATCTCACTTCTATAAAAAAATTTACCATTTTCATTATCTACAAACTCTTGCTCATTTGTGATATTGATTCCATTTTGATATAAAACTTTTGATATTTTATAGATTAAACCTTTTTCATCATTTGAATCAATTAAGAGAGTATATTTCATCCAATTCCTTTTCACTTTTTTATAGAGGTTGAGTATAGCAAATTTTTTTCTATAAAACAAGTTTTTTATGTTACAATTCTACTCTCTTTAAAAGATAGGAGTTTATTATGGAATATATTCAATACTTCTTTTTAACATTTATAGTATCTACTTTATTTGCTCTTGGAGGAGTAGGAGGAGCAGCAGCACTCGTTCCTCTTTTAAATATGATAGGATTACCTTTTGGACTTTCTAAGGCTTTGGGACTTTTTGTAAATAGTTCCTCAACAATTGTTGCAACTATTATGAATTTAAAAAGAAAGGTTTTAGATGTTAGATTTGCTTTTCCATTAGCAGTTTCTTTAATGTTATTTACACCAGTTGGAGCATATCTTTCTCAATATGTAGATGAAAAAATAATGAAATGGATGCTTACTGGATTTCTATTTTTTAGTGCTTCAATGATATTGTTTGGTAAAAAGAGAGTAAAAACTGTTTATACAAAACAATGGATATTATATTTAATAGGGATTATTGTAGGAGTGTTTAGTGGAATGGTGGGAGTTGGTGGAGGAAGTATGATTTTACCACTTTTAATAATGCTTGGTTATAATCCAAAAAAGATGGCAATAGCTGTGAGTTTTATTATACCATTTTCAACTTTTACCGCTTTTTTAATGTATGCGTCAATTATAAAAATAGATTATACTCTTTTAGTTATAACCTCAACTGCGGCTATTTTAGGAGGATATGTCGGAAATAGAATTATGTATTTTAAATTGGATAGTAATCAGATAAAAAAAATTATTGCAATTCTTCTTTATCTAATCGCAATAAAATTGGCTTATACTCTAATCTAAAATATAGAGAGTTAAAGCATCTGCAAGAAGAAAATCTTTACTATAAAATCTCCCATCTTTATAGGATAATTTATCTTCTCTTAGCAACTCAAAAGCTTTCTCCTTTTCATTCCTTTCTAAAATCTGCTCCTCAAACCCAACAATACTTCTTAATCCCAACAATACTTTTTCCTCTTTTAATTGATTTGGAAATAGATTTTCTACTCTTTTAAAAAGGGGATTTTTTAGATACTCTTCAACTGAATTTAAGTTATAAAATCTTCTATTTTCTTTAAATCCCACCGCTCCAGCACCCAATCCAATATAGTTATTTAATTTCCAATAACCTAAATTATGATTGCAAATTTTTCCGAAATTTGATATCTCATATTGTGGATAACTCTCTTTTATCTTTTCTATAAACCATAATTCCAATTCCTCATCCCCCTTTTGAACTGAATTATCTTTTTCAAATTTAGTTCCCTTTTCGAGGGTCAAGGAGTAAGCACTAATATGAGTAGTTCCCAAACTTTTTGCCATATTCAAATCTTTCTCTAACAACTCTTTACTATCCAAAATAGTATTATAGATTAAATCGCAGTTAAAGTTATCAAATAATTTAGCACAATTCTCCAAGCTAACTATTGCATCTTTTTTAGAGTGATTTCTTCCGAGAAACCTCAACTTTTCCTCATCAAAACTTTGAACTCCAAAACTAACTCTATTTACTCCCAACTCTTTTAATCCTTTTAGCCATTCAATAGAGGTAGAGTTTGGATTGGCTTCAATAGTTATTTCTGTTTTTTTGTCAATATAGTTTTGTAACATCGAAAATAGTTTTTCATAAAATATGATAGGCATAACAGAGGGAGTTCCTCCGCCTATAAATATAGAGTTAAATTTATTAGGTTTTTCAATCTCTTTAAATTCTCTTTCTAATCCTAAAAAGTAGTTCTCTTTTAGATGATTTTTTTCAGTATAAGAGTTAAATGAGCAGTAGTAACATTTACTTTCACAAAAAGGTATATGAATATAAAGCATAAAATCCTCTCTTTTTTTGTATAATTTTATCAAAAAAAGGGTTGCTGTTGGCTATAAAAGATGGAATAAGTTACGAGTTATACAATTTGGATAAAAAAGATACTATTATCTTTTTGCATGGATGGGGGAGTAATAAGGAGATTATGAAACTCTTTAAAGATAATTTTAAGGAGTATAAACTTCTTTTTATAGATATGCCAGGGTTTGGTAAAAGTGAAACAGATAAAGTTTGGACTACCTATAAATATGCTCAAAAGATAGATAACTTTTTAGAGAGTTTAAATATAGAGAAGTTTTGTATAGTGGGGCATAGTTTTGGAGGAAAGGTTGGCACTCTCTTAAATCCAAAGTATTTAATTTTACTATCAAGTGCAGGAATAGTAGAGAAAAAACCTCTAAAAGTAAAATTGAAAATTAAACTCTACAAACTTCTTAAACCTTTTGGAATTGCAAAGGTAAAAAAACTATTTGTTAGCGATGATGTAAAGGGAATGAGTGAAAATATGTATCAAACTTTTAAAAATGTTGTAGATGAGGATTTTAGAGAGGAGTTTAGGAAATGCACTTCTAAAAGTTTAGTGTTTGGAGGTAGTGAGGATAAAGCAGTTTCTCCACAATCCAATAGAAAAATAGGGGAGTTATTAAATAGTTCTGTTACTATTTTAGATGGAGACCACTACTTTTTTATGAGCAGTAAAAATAGGGAAACTATTGTAAAAGAGATGAATAAACTTTTGAAAGAGGAGCAAGTTAATGGCTAACTTTTCTACACACTTTAATGTTGCATCTTTTGTAAGTGCAATTGGTTCAGGAACTCTATTTTATGCGGGTATTGTAGATAAACAGGAGGCTATAATTCTGTTTGGGGGCGGTATCCTTGGAGGGATATTGCCAGATATAGATAGTCAAAACTCTAAGCCAACTCAAATTATGCAATACTTTTTTTCAAATGTTATCTCCTTTTTTGTGCTTTTTAATTATATTGATAGTTATCCTATTCTGAATCTGCTTCTGATTTGGATAGGTAGTTTTATGGCTACTTTAACTATATTGGACTTTTTTAGTAAAATTACAAAACACAGAGGTATGTTCCACTCCGTTCCAGCTGGAATGGCTTTTGGTTTTCTCTTTTCTCTACTTTTCTACTATATCTTTCATTTTAGATGTTTAGTAAGTTGGTATTTTGGTGTGATGATTTTTATAGGTTATTTAACTCATCTTATCTTAGATGAAATTTATAGTGTAGATTTGATAGGAAGAAGAATTAAAAAAAGTTTTGGAACAGCACTCAAATTCTACTCGCCAAAGGAGAGGTTATCAACTCTCTTTTTCTATCTAATTTTGATAGGTTCAATTTGGCTAATGCCTTGTAAAGATATTTTTATAGAGAGTTTAAAAAAGTTTGATATAATTTCACATTATAAAGAGATGATAGAGGATTTCAAAAGATGATTTTAGATTATATAGTAAATTTTATCACAATTTTCGCTGTGGGGTTCTATTTAATTACAACTCTTCAATGGTATAACTACAAAGTAGAAAGAGTTTTATTTAAATTTACCAAATATCAGTGGCATATTTTATATTTTGTATTGCCAATTGCAACCTACTATCTTGCAGGTAGATTTTATTGGATATATCTATTTTTTGGATTTTTACCAGCACTTTTTATATG
>CAZBVR010000044.1:0-8766 GCA_964495415.1 uncultured Nautiliales bacterium | reverse complement strand
TTTTTTTTTACTCTACTGAAATTAAATTTAAGTTTTTTTAATGAATTTACCATATTAAAAAAAGAGTTGAGAAACTCTTTTTCTATTGAGAGTTTTGGTAGTTGTATAATTTATATCTATTCCACAACTCTTGTGCAGGTTTAAAGTTTCCGTTTGATGCTGATAAATATATCCATTTTGCGGCTTCTTCAAGGTTTTTTGTAACAATATCGTTGTCAGTTAAATATAGTTTTCCAAGTTCATATTGAGCTCTCGGGTCTCCCATTTTAGCGGCTCTTTTGAGCAATTCCAATCCCTTTTGAGGGTCTTTAAGAACATATTTTCCTTCTAAGTATATCATAGCTAATCTATATTTAGCCTCTTTTGTAGTTGAGATTTTATAGTATCTCAATGCTTCTTTTATGTTTTGTGGCACTCCTAATCCATTTTCATACATTAAACCTAAATAGTAGTATGCTTCTGAGGTTTTTGCCTTTTGAAAATGTTGAAAGGCAAATTTATAATCTGTATATGCCAAATGTTTATTAAAATAGGCCTTTCCCAATAAAAAATGGATTTGGGCATCTTTTTTCTTTATCACTTCTAACTGTTCTATTGCTTTATCATACTGTTTATTATTTATTTCTAACATCATTTTATCTAAGTTAATGGCTGTATTGTTTCCTTCTTCTCCTAAGAGAAAAGATAGTGCTATCATCGGTATAATTACTCTTTTCATATTTTCATCCTTTATATATTTTTTTAAAAGTTTCGCACTCTTCGAGTAGTTTCTCTTTTTTATTTTGACAAACTAACTCTCCATTTTTAAATACCATAATTTTATCACTATTTTCAATACTATTCAACCTGTGAGCCACAATAAAGACAATTAAGTTTCTGCTTATCTCATAAATTGTATTCATAATCTGTTTTTCGCTTTCATTATCAAGGGCGGATGTGGCTTCATCTAAAATTAAAACTGACGGGTTTAGATAAAGTGCTCTTGCAATTGCAATTCTTTGTCGTTGCCCACCACTTAGATTTGTTCCATTTTCTTCTAACTTTGTATATATTCCATCGTCTAAATTTTCAACAAATTTAAGAAGATTTGCTTTTTTTAAGGCTTTTTTTACTCTCTCTTCATCTATCTCTTTTCCATAAGCAACATTTGCGGCAATGGTATCATTAAAAATATAGATTCTTTGTGTTACCACTGCAATGTTTTCTCTTATAGAGTTCAAGTTTATCTCTTCAATTGGTATCTCATTGTATAAAATTTTTCCCGAAGAGGGTTGATAAAACCTTAGCATTAGATTGATAACTGAACTTTTACCTCCACCACTATCTCCAACTAAACCTATTATCTCTCCTTTTTGAGCTTTGAAAGAGATATTTTTGAGAGCGATTTTATCACTATATTGAAGAGAGATATTTTTAAATTCAACTTTTTCAATTCTTTCAACTCTTTGTGAGCCAAATTTAATTTGTGGTTTTATAGATAATAGTTCCAATACTCTTTCATGAGCTGCGATTGCATCTTGAAATCTGTTTATATTGAGAGATATTTTTCTTATAGGGTCAGTCAGCATAAATAGAGCAGTCATAAAAGAGAAAAATTCACCTACACTTAGAGTTCCATTTATTACCTCTCTCCCTCCAACAAAAATAACAATAGCGGCCGCGGTTGCAGAAAAGGCTTCCATTAGAGGAGTTAAAAGGTTGCTATTTTTTATAGCTTTTAAATTGATTTTAAAAAATTGATAATTATATTTTTCAAACTTTTCTATCTCATATTGAGCACTATTGTATGATTTTATTCCTTCAATATTTGAGAAAATCTCACTGAGATGAGAGTTGATATCACTATTTTTTTCTTGTGATTGCTTAGATATTTTTTTCATTTTTTTAGACAATAGATTTACAGGATAGATTATTAAAGGCAAAATAATCAAAGAGAAAAAGGCTAACTTTGGGGATTGATAGATTACAACTGCTAACAATCCAATTGCAGTTAAACTCTCTTTTATAATAGTTGAAAGTTGTTTTGAAACTGCATTTTTAATTCTTTCAATATCGTTTATTAGTCGGCTCATAAGTTCGCCACTATGAGTTTTATAGAAAAACTCTAAATCCAAATTTATAAGATGTCTAAGAAGTTTGTCTCTTAGCAGTCGAATTATGTCAAGTCCAATATAACCAATGTAATAACTTTCTAAAAAAGCACCAACCCCCTTTGCAATGTAGGCCAAAATTATAAATAGGGGTAGAATATAAAGCATCTTACTATCTTGTGCTATAAAAATTTTATCTAAAACCGGCTTTATTAAGTAGGCGGTTCCACTGCTTGCAACTGCTACCAATATCATTCCTATAAAAGCAAAAGCAAACTCTTTTTTATAGTTTTTATAATAATGAGAATAGTATTTGATAAACTCTTTCATGGACTAAGACTTTATAATAAAATTATATTTTGTTACATTGTCATTTTTAACTAAAAACTCTAAATTTCCGCTGTAAAAAAATGAGCGATAATTAACATTAACATTTTTTGCAATTACTCCTCCTCCTCTTGCATTTAGTATTTCAAATTTAATCTCTTTTCCTTTTGGGATTTTTATAATAGATTCAGATTGAATAATCTTTTTCTCATTATCCACAGAGATTAAAATTTTTGGAGTTGCTATTTTAAGATGTTTTTGTAGATTAGAAAGTATATAGTCAAAAGATGGTTCTATCTCAACTCCATATATTTTGAAAAACTGCTCTAAACTATGAAGATGTATTTTTACTTTTCTTTCTAAACTTGTTTGTTTGCTGGCTTCTATACAGAAAGCCGGAACAGAGTGTTTTTGTAAAGAGTAGAAAGTTAGTGATTTTCTTTGCTCTTTATGGTGGGTATATTTTGAAAATGTTTTTGTATTGTTTATAGGTAAAATGATTCCTTTCTTTTTTAACTCAGAACTTACTTTATGTGCAATTTGATAAAGGGGTATTTGATGATATTTTGATTCATCTATTACAATCGACTCTCCCCATTGATGTTTATTTTTAATATAAAATCCATATCCATCATGCAATGATAAAATAACATCTGGTTTAAACTCAGCAATAAAATTTTTAATTGAATTAACTTTGTAATAGTCATTATCTTTTTTTGAGATATAGTTAAATTTTCTATTCATATCCCCATTATAACCCCTTAGGTGGGTAAAGATAGATTCAGGATTGCTTCTTGGCAGAATAGCAAGAGTTCCTCTTTTTAATTCAGTTTCTATTAAAATATCACTTGCTTTATAACTTCCCTCTTCATTTCCGTGAATTCCTCCAATAATAAGAATTCTACCTCCCTTTTTTTTGCCCTCTTTAATAAAATACTCAAATGGTTTTGGAGGCATAATAAAGTGATATTTATTTTTAATAGTTTTTGCTTCTGCTAAATTTGGAATTAACAATGATGTTGTTAAGAGAGACCCTTTTTTTAAAAATTCTCTTCTGTTCATTAGAATATAGCCTTTCCATTTATTAAAATTTTACCATTTTTTATGGAGATATGAGTTTCCATTATTCCATCTTTATTTTGAAATAGAAGAGGTAAGGCATTTATAAATTGAGGGAAAATTTTAGCAATTTCTAATAAATTATCATAAGATGTTTTTAGGGTTATTTCAGCATCTACATAATTCAAAATTTTTTTTGATTCCAATTTTACTTTATTTGGTTTGATATCTAACTCAATTTTACCCTCTATTCTATCCAACGAGGTTATTTTATCAGAGATGTTATTTATATAAAAAGATAAATCAGCTTTAAAACCTTTATTTATAATAGTTTGCAATGCTTTTTCGGTTACTTGCTCATTTTGTGGAACTGCTGTGTTATTTAGGCTGTATATAAAAGTATGAAATGATTTTTTATCAATTTGGTTAAGTTTTAGTTTATAGTTCCAATCTTTTATTATAAGTTTTTTACCATCAATATCTATGTCAATGTTTTGAATAGAAAAGTTGTTTTTAAACGAGATTTTGTTTAAAATAGAGATAACATCTGTGTCAGTTTTTAGATTTTCAATTTTGATTTTATAGGTATAATCTGAGTCTTTGTTATAGAATGAGATATTTTTAATTGCTAATTTTTGAAAAGTGATATCATCGTTGTTACTATTTTTATTGTAAAAATCGAAGTTGTCTATCTTGATGTTTGAGACAAATGGATAATAAGAGGAGTTATTGTCTATCTTATTTAAAAATTGTGTAAGATGAATATGTTGTTTATTATTAGAGAGCATCTCTAAATAGAAGTTTTTTATCACATTTTTAAAAATTGCATTGCTATTTTCTTCGCTGAGAGTTAAATCGATATCTTTCATCTTAACTTTTTCGATTTGACCTATGCTATCAAGATTGACATAGAGTTGAAGTTGTTTTTTTATTTTATCTATCTGCTCTTTTGAAACTCCTATCTCAGAAGGGATTTTATTTATAGAGACACTTATCGCTTTTTTGTGAGAGATAGGATATTTTACTATATTGAGTTTTATTAAAACTTCGCACTCTTTTATTATTTCAGCTAACTGCTCTTTATCGCTATTGTTATTTATAAAATCAAAGTTTTTAATAATGGCAGAAGGCTTTTCTACTTTTAAGATATAAGTTCTATCAATTCTAAAATAGGAACTATTATCATTTTTGAGTTCAAGTTTTGCTCCCTTTTGCTCTATGTTTGTTTTAATCTGTTTTAAATTTTTATCGATACTTTTTTGATAGATTATTGGAGGAGCAAAAATAATCGCTCCCACTATGGCTATAACTCCTACTATTTTACCCATTTTACTCATTTTTACACCTTGTAGTCAATTGCTCTTCTTTCAGTAGCAATAGTTTTTATAAATTTTATAACCTCTAAATGTTCCGGATGATTTGCATAGATATCTAACTCTGTTTCACCTTTTAAAGTTGTTATTAGTCCAAAGTCACTTGCTGTTTTATCATATCCTATGTCGCTAAATACCTCAATCTCTATAATTTCTGGAATTTTTTCTTTAAGGTTCAAAATTCTCTTTTTTGCTTCCTCTATCTGAGATTTGTCATCTACTTTGAATAATACTATATGTTTTATCATCTATAAGTTCCCACAAATTTTTTTATTCTTTCAATTCCCGCTTCTAAATTTTCCATTGAAGTAGCAAAACTAAATCTAAAATAACCTTCGCTTCCAAATCCAACACCCGGCACCACTGCTACATTTTCCTCTTCAAGTAGTTTTAGTGCAAATTTCATACTATCTTTTTCTATCTCTTTATGATTTACAAAGATATAAAATGCTCCTGTTGGTTTGTATGCCGATAGTCCCTCTATCTTATTAAATTCCTCATAAACAAAATCTCTTCTTTTTTCAAACTCTTCTCTCATATTTTCAATATCGCTATTCACCTCTCCCAAAAGAGCAGGAATTGCGGCTTTTTGAGTGATTGAGTTAATGTTAGAGGTTGCTTGACTTTGAAGAGTTACCATAGCTTTATTTAGTTCTGCTATTTTGCTTGCACAATATCCAAATCTCCATCCTGTCATCGCTACACTTTTGCTAAGCCCATTTACTGTTATAGTTCTCTGTAACATATCATCACTTATTGAAGCAGTCGCACAGAAATCTACACCATATACAAGTTTTTCATACATCTCATCACTAATAACTAAAATTTCTGTGCCTTTTAAAACTTCTCCTATCTCTTGAAGCTCCTCTTTTGAATAAACCGCTCCTGTTGGATTTGAAGGAGTAGTTAAAATTATGGCTTTTGTTTTTGCTGTTATCGCTTTTTTTAACATTTCAGCCGTAATTTTAAATCCTGTTTCCTCAAAAGTTTCTATCGTAACAGGGATAGCATCGTGATATTTTACAAGTTCTGGATAGGTTACCCAATATGGAGAGGGAATAATTACCTCATCTCCTTCATCTAAGATAGAAGCAAAAATGTTAAATAACGATTGTTTTGCTCCATTGCTTACAACTATTTCATTTGTTTCATAATCTAAGTTATTATCTCTTTTAAATTTTGTCTTGATTGCTTCCAATAGTTCAGGAATACCAGCTACTGCTGTATATTTTGTAAATCCCTCTTTTATCGCTTTAATCGCTTCCTCTTTAATTCTTTCCGGAGTATCAAAATCCGGTTCTCCGGCACTAAATGCTAAAACATCTTTCCCCTCCGCTTTTAGTTCTCTTGCTTTTTGTGAAATTGCTATTGTTAAAGATGGGCTTAATTTTTGAATTCTTTTTGATAACATTCTATTCCTTTCAGTCTGTTCTATATTTGATATTATAGTCCCCATTCCCATAGAAAAACATAGAAATGGTTTTATTCTAACCTTTCTGTAAAATATGGATTAGTTAGAATAAGGGGACAACTACTCACCCCTTTATATTGCTCAATGAATAGATGGACTAATTCATCAAGGATTAGACTTTTTGAAATATATATGTTTCCATTCTTATAAGAACTTCTTTTAAGAATGTTTCTTGAAACATTTATATCTGAATTTTATTTTTTTCCATAAACTCACATATTTGTGGCTTTTAATTACTCTTTTCCTTTTTTTTGATTATACTATATTTTCTTATCTATTTCAAGGTGCTGTTAAAATAGATTATTGTTTTAAAGTTTTGATATATTCTTCATATTTTTTTGCCAATTCCTCATCTTTTTCTGTGATATCTATATTCTCTTTTTGCAAAGTTTCCTCTAAAATTTTAATTCTCTCAAAAAGATAAACAAATAGTTGTTTATCTATATCGGGTAGTTTATTATGACTTAAAGGCTCATTTTCGCTTCTTTTTATAATTTTTGCAGGTATTCCAACAACGGTTGAGTAGGGTGGAACATCTTTCACCACTACTGAATTGGCTCCAATTTTACTACCTTCTCCAATTATTATATCTCCCAAGACTTTTGCTCCACCTCCAATTGTAACACTATTTTCAATAGTTGGGTGTCTTTTACCTTTGTTTAAACTCACTCCACCGAGAGTTACTCCTTGATAGATAGTAACATCATCTCCAACAATAGCAGTTTCACCTATTACAACTCCTATTCCATGGTCTATAAATACTCTTCTCCCAATGGTTGCTCCGGGATGAATATCTATATTTGTAAAAATTTGAGAAATCCCCATTATCATTCGTGCTAATGTTCTAAATCTATTTCTATATAATCTATTTGCAATTCTATACCAAAAGATAGCCCATATTCCCGGGTAGTTAAATATCAATTCCCATTTTGATTTTATTGCAGGGTCTTTTTGATAAACAACTAAAAAATCCTCTTTCACTATTTTCCACAACTCTTTCATCTTTTAAGTCTTTCTCTTATTTTAGATTTAATAATTTCCTCAATTTCATACACAGGATTTGATGCATCAATAATAATTGTATCAATAAGAAATCTGTTTGTTATCTCTATCATATTTTCTTGAACCGAGAGTAGATAAGAGATACCTCTCTCCTCTATTGAGTCTTTTTTCTTTTGCTGTAATCTTTCTATTAAATCCTCTTTTTTTAACCTTAAAATAAAAACAATATCTGGATAGATTCTATCTGTTGCAAAAGAGTTAAATAGTTCCAATTCTAATAGGTCGAAATACTCCAATCCATATGCCATTCCACTAATAAAACTTCTATCACTAATTATAAGTTTGTCATAATTTGGTTTTATTATCTTTTCCATAGTTTCTGTTCTATCTGCTAAAAATAGTAGTAGTTCAGTTTTTATAGAGGGTTTCTCTTTTGAATTGAAAATAATTTTTCTGATTTTTTTGCCTATATCTGTAGCCCCCGGTTCCTTTATAAAAATGGCATCTTGAAAGCTGTTTTGCAAAAGTTTAATTTGAGTGCTTTTACCAACTGTATCAATTCCTTCAATTGCTATATACATTTTATATATTTCCTTTTTTTAGATTTTTAAAGAGAATTGTAACATATTTGTTATAATTTTGTAGAGATATATTAAATTAGAAGGTGTTTTTATGCAGTTTGACAGATGTAGAAAACTTTTTAGTAATTTTGAAAATTTGAGTGAGTTAAAAGTTTTAATATGTGGAATAGGGGGGGTTGGTGGGTATGCCTTGGATTGTTTGTATAGGAGTGGAGTTACTAAAATAGTAGCGGTTGATTTTGATACTTTTGAGATACATAATCAAAATAGGCAAATTGGAAGTGAGTATGTGGGAGAGAAAAAAACGGATGTTTTTAAAAAGTTGTATCCTAAAATAGAGGTTATTGATAGAAGGATAGATAAAAATTGGGTTGAGACATTTGATTTTGATAGTTTCGATTTTGTTATTGATGCGATTGATGATATTGATGCAAAAGTGGCTTTAATAAGAAAGAATTATAAAAAGATAATCTCCTCAATGGGAGCAGCCAAAAGAGTAGATGCGGAGAAGATAAAAGTTGATTCTATTTGGAAAACTTATAATGACCCTTTTGCTAAAAAGGTGAGAGATAGATTGAGAAAAGAGAAATTTAACAAAAAATTTAAAGTTGTTTTTTCGACAGAGAGTCCTATCCCGTGTGAAATGGGCTCATTTGTAGGTGTAACTGCAACCTTTGGAATGTTATTATGTAGTGAGATAGTGAAGAGGGAGGGGTTTTAGATTTTAACAAAATCTATCATCTGCTCTTTTTTTTGATACTTCATCTTCACTTGATTTCATCCATCCACTTTTTGGGTTGCAAACTTTATCAAAATTATGAATATATGGTTTTATATCAATAATTGGAGTGTTATCTAAAATA
>CAZBVR010000043.1:0-9645 GCA_964495415.1 uncultured Nautiliales bacterium | reverse complement strand
TAGCAACATTTTAAGTTTAAATCCAGATGCTTTGATTGTAGTAGGAATTGGACCAAATCCAGCAAGCGGTTTTTTAAATGCAGGGCTTGATGTGTATGTAGATAAAATGAGTTTAAATGTAGAAGAGTCAATAAATAGATTCTTATCAAATCAACTTCCAAAAATCTCACCACAAGGGACTTGTGGAGTAAAACAATAACCCCCCTTCCCTTTGAGGGTTTTTATGTAATTTTTAACTATTTATCTTGTCTTTAATTATTCTTGCTAATTTTTGCATCTCTTTTATTTTTTCTGAATAGGTAGTTTGCTTTAATAAAATTTTGATAAATGCACTTCCAACAATAACTCCATCTACCCCCTTTGATTTCTCTTTTGCACTATTTTCATCTACTCCAAATCCAATATAAAGAGGAGTATCTGTAACCTCTCTAATACTCTCTATCACCTCTGACAAATCCTCATTTTTTTCACTTCCTGTAATTCCCGCATATGCAACCATATAGATAAACTCTTTCGGAGAACTCAAAATAGTTTTAATTCTCTCTTTGCTATCTGTTGGAGCCACAAATGAAACCAAAGGAAACTTATCTTTATAAGCGACACTCTCCTCATATGGCAAATCTGGAATAATAAAACCTTTTACTCCTATCTCTCTACTTTTTTCTACCATATAATCATATCCCTTATGATAAAAACTATTAAAATATCCCATTAAATAGGTATCAATCTCATTTGCAACTCTCTCCCCTACTTCAAAAACATCAGAAATTTTAAATCCATTTTCTAAAGCCAATAGATTAGCTCTTTCAATAACAAGACCATCTGCCACTGGGTCTGAAAAGGGAATACCCAACTCAATTTTATCCACTCCCGCCTCTTTTAAAGCCAAAATCGCATCTGTTGTAAAATTTTTATCTGGAAAAGCAGTTGTTAAATAGGTAACTAATTTTTTCATCTGAAAAGCCTTTATTTTTTTCTCAAATTATACCATTTTTTGGTATCATTATTCTATTATATATTTATGGTAAAAGGATTTTTATGAAAAAAACAATCTCAAAACTTCATTCTTATAAAAATAGCAAAAAGATAGTGATGATAACGGCATATGATGCTCTTTTTGCAAAACTTTTTGATGAAATTGTAGATATTATTTTAGTTGGAGATAGTTTAAATATGAGTTTTTTTGGAGAAAAAGATACTCTAAGCACCAATTTAGAACAGATGATATATCACACAAAAGCGGTTTGCAACGGGACAAAAAGTGCATACATTATAACAGATATGCCTTTTGGAACATATAGCACACCAAAAGAGGCTCTCCAAAATGGAATAAAAGTTTTCAAAGAAACCAAAGCGGATGCGATTAAAATAGAGGGTGGTATTGAAAAAGTGGAGCATATTAAACTACTAACTGAAAATGGTATTGCAGTAGTGGGACATATCGGCTTGATGCCTCAATTTAGCAGAAGCGAGGGCGGTTACAAAGTAAAAGGAAAAGATGAAAAATCAAAACAGAAACTTTTAGACGATGCGAAAGCGATAGAGAAAGCGGGAGCGGTTTTGCTTGTTGTTGAGGGAGTAAAAGAGGAGGTTGCAAAAGAGATAACAGAAGCCCTTTCTATACCAGTTATTGGAATTGGAGCAGGAAGATATACAGACGGTCAAGTTTTAGTATGGAGTGATATGTTGGGATTTTTTGAGGAGTTTAAACCTAAATTTGTAAAAAGATATTTAAATGGGGCAAAATTAACAAAAGAGGCTCTCTTAAATTATAAAAATGAGGTAGAAAGTGGAGCATTTCCAACTGAAAATGAGATATATTAAACAAAGGATAGGGATTTGAGAGTAGTTGAAATTGAGAAGTTTGAGATAGAAGATAGTTTTGAAACATCTTTAAGGCCCTCAATATGGGATGAATATATTGGACAGGAGAGTATTAAAAAAAATCTCCAAGTTTTTATTAAAGCCGCAAAAATGAGAAATGAGCATCTTGACCATACTCTGTTTTTTGGTCCTCCGGGGTTGGGAAAAACAACATTAGCCCATATTATCGCTAATGAGATGAGTTCCAATATAAAAGTAATAGCCGCTCCCATGATTGAGAAAAGCGGGGATTTGGCAGCCATCTTAACAAACCTTCAAGAGGGAGATATTCTATTTATTGATGAGATACATCGATTAAAATCAACAATTGAAGAGGTTCTCTATCCAGCAATGGAAGATTATAGATTGGATTTAGTTATTGGAAGCGGACCGGCAGCTCAAACAATAAAGATAGATATTGAAAAATTTACACTTATTGGAGCAACTACACGAGCAGGAATGCTAAGCAACCCTCTAAGAGATAGATTTGGTATGACTTTTAGACTTCAATTTTATAATGATGAAGAACTATCTAAAATAGTGGAATTGGCTTCTATAAAATTAAATAAAGAGATAGATAAAAAAGCAAGTTTAGAGATAGCAAAAAGAAGTAGAGGAACTCCAAGAATTGCTTTAAGATTATTAAAAAGAGTAAGAGACTTCTCAGATGTGGCAGGAGAAGATAAAATCTCTCTAAAAACTACCCAATATGCTCTAAAACAACTTGGAGTTAATGAAAATGGATTTGATGAACTTGATATAAGTTATCTAAAACTACTATGCGAAGCTAAAAAACCTCTTGGTCTATCAACAATAAGTGCAGCTTTGAGCGAAGATGAGGAAACAATTGAGGATGTTATAGAGCCTTTTCTACTTGCAAATGGATATATCGAAAGAACTGCTCGAGGAAGATTGGCCACTCGCAAAAGTTATATTTTATTAAATTTACAAAAGGAAGGAACTCTATTCTAAAATGAAAAAAATTATTATTCTTATGCTTATACTTTTGATGCAACTCCTCTCTGCTCAAACTTTAAAAAAGGTCTCTATCCTTCTTGATTGGAAATATCAGTTTGAATTTGCTGGATACATTGCTGCAAAAGAGAAAGGCTTCTATCAAAAATATGGGTTAGATGTTAAAATCGTTGAGTATAATCATAACGATATTGTAAAAGATGTTTTATCTCAAAAATACAACTTTGGTGTTTATGATGATACTCTAATTGAAGAAAAAATTTTGGGAAGACCTGTAAAACTTGTTAGCTCCTTTTTCAAAAGAAGTGCTCTTGTTTTAATTGTAAAACCAAACATTAGAGAATTAAAAGATTTGGAAAATAAAACTTTGATGATATCTGCAAAAGATATTCAAACTTTTAAAAAATTCTCGAAAGAGAGAAATATAGATATCTCAAAAATAACTTTTGTTCCACACACTTTTACAATCACTCCTTTTGTAAATGGAGATGTCGATGGTTTTAGTGCTTTTATAACAGATGAACCCTATCTATTGGAAAAAAAAGGAATAAACTATAAAATTATTAACCCAAGTGATTATGGCTTTTTAATGTATCAAGGGGAACTATTTACAAGTGATAAGTTGGCTGAAAATAATCCTGTGCTTGTGGATAGATTTAGAAAAGCGACTATCGAGGGGTGGAAATATGCTCTCGACCACAAAAAAGAGATTGCCAAAATAATTTGGAATAAATATAGTAAAAGAAAATCTATTGATGCCCTTTTAGATGAAGCGGAAAAGTTGGAGGGAGTAATTCAAAGAAGAATCTATCCAATAGGTTTTATAAATAGAAAATTGATAAAAACTCAATTTAAATATAAAGCACAAGAGTTAGGCAAAAAGATAGATGTTGATAAAATGGTGGATAGTTACATTTTTCAATTTAGCAATCCTATGAATTGCGATGAAAAATATCTATATTTGATAAAACTCCACAATTTCCATATAAATCACCCAAAATTATGTATAACTATACTAATCTTCATAATTATACTACTTCTATTTGTAATCTACAACAAAAGAATTAAAAAGGAGAAAGAGACTATTGAAACCCTTTTTTACAAAGTGCCCGTTGCTTATGTTCTAATAAATTACAAAACAAGAATTATTAAAAAGGTTAATCACTACACCTTAAAACTGTTTAAAGTAACAAATTTTACTCCAAACAAAATAACATCTGAACAATTTCATTTAAGTCATAAGGCCTTTTTAGAGTTTAAAGAGATTATTGATGATTATATTGAAACATATGGCTCAATTGAAGGATTTAGTATAAACTGGAAATTTAAAAAAAGTGATGGCACAATTTTTTGGGTGAATCTCAAAGCGGTTCCCTACTCAAAAGAGGAATGTTTATGGGTTTTAACAGATATAGATGAGATAATGAAAACAAAGGAGAAATTGGCAAAAGAGATGGCAAAAGCACAAAAGGCTGTTAAAGTAAAAGAGCAGTTTTTAGCCAATATGTCTCACGAAATTAGAACCCCTCTTAATGCAATGTTGGGATTTGTGGATATAATTTCCCAAAAAGAAACAGATGCAGAAAATCAAAAATATTTAGAGATAATTAAAAAAGCAGGAAAACAACTTCTATCAATTATTAACGATATTTTAGACTTTTCAAAAATTGAGTCTGGGAAATTGAAAATTGAGCATATTGAATTCAATCCACAAGAGGAGTTTGAAACCATTCTAACTATTTTTGAATCACAAGCAAAAGAGAAAAATATAGATTTACAAATTAACTTCTCAAATTTGAGATGGACAATCAACTCTGACCCAACAAGAATTAAACAGATTATCTCAAACTTTATCTCTAATGCAATTAAATTTACACCGGAAGGTAAAAAGGTTATCTGTAATATCAACTACAATTCAAAAACTGAAAAACTTTATATTGAAGTTATTGACGAGGGGATTGGTATTCCAAAAGAGAAATTAAAAACTATATTTAAACCGTTTAGTCAAGCAGATAACTCAACTACAAGAAAATATGGTGGAACAGGATTAGGATTAACTATTACAAAAAATCTAATTGACTTGCTTAGAGGAAAAATTAAAGTAGAAAGCGAAGTTGGAAAAGGAAGCAAATTTATAGTTACAATACCGGCTAAAAAAGAAACTCTTATATCAGAAAAAGAAAATAATAAGCAGGAAAACAAAAAGGAGAATGAAGATAAAGATATAAAATTTGAAGGGAAAATTTTGTTAGTAGAGGATAATAAAGCAAATCAACTATTTACAAAAGTTATCCTTAAAACATTGGGGATTAAAGAGATAGATATCGCAAACGATGGAGTAGAGGCAATAGAAAAAGTTAAAAACAATAATAATTATAATCTAATTTTAATGGATGAAAATATGCCAAATATGAATGGAATAAAAGCAACAATCGAAATAAGAAAAATGGGAATAGCAACTCCTATTGTGGCTGTAACTGCTAATGCACTTAGTGGAGATAAAGAAAGATTTTTAAATGCTGGAATGAGTGATTATATCTCAAAACCTATCAATCAAGATAGAATTGTAGAGGTTTTTAAAAAATTTCTAAAAAAAGGATAAAATAATGGTGCATTCTAATACCTTTATTAACATTCTTTTAATTTTTATCTCCTATTTTGTTTATCTAACCTATAAACCATTTCTTTTAGATATTGTGATAGCAATTCTATTAGCTATCTCTCTTTTTAATGTAGAAAAGTTCTTTTTTAATAAATTCAAAAATAAATATCTATCAAGTGGTATAGTTACAATACTTCTTGCAACTCTTCTTTTTACCCCTCTTTTCTATTTTATCAGTGGTGCAAGCAGTTTAATAGATAAAGTAACCCCTGACTCTATTCAAGTTGTGCTTGATAAAAGTAAAAATCTGTTAAGTTATATGCCTGAAATAGTGGCCAACAAAGTGGAAGAGTTTTTAGTAGATACAAACATCTCCTCATTTTATAAATCGATAGTTTCTCTGCTTGGAACAATTACTGCCAAAAGTGCTGTCTTTTTAAAAGATATGATTTTAATTGTTATCTTTTTCTTTTTTGTTAATTTTTATGGAAAAGATATTTTAACTTTTATTAAAGAGATATCCCCTTTGGATAATAACAGAAGTGAAACTCTTTTTAAAGAAACTCAGGAGGTTATGGGACTTGTTTTTTACTCTACCCTTGTTACTGCTATTTTTGAAGGACTTCTATTTGGAGTTTTTGTTCAGTTTTATAACTTTGATGGACTTTTCTTTGCTGTAATGTATGCTTTTGCTTCTCTAATCCCCGTAGTTGGAGGAGTTATGATGTGGCTTCCATTAAGCCTTTATCTTTATGCAAATGGATTAACCCGAGAAGCAATTGAAGTAGCACTCTATTCAATTATTGTTATCTCTATAATTGCTGACACCTTTGTTAAACCACTAATTATAAAATATATTAAACAGGAGTTAAACAACTCTATTGAATTAAGCCCTCTTCTTATCTTTTTTTCTATTGTAGCCGGTCTATCAACATTTGGATTTTGGGGAGTTGTTTTAGGTCCCGCTATAACCTCTATTTTTATCTCTGTTTTAAAATTTTACAAACATCTATAAGACTATTTGAATTCAACCTTCACAATATCTGATAAGGTTGGATAATTCCCAACAAGTTCAACCTTATAACTTGTAATAAACTTCTCATCTGCAACTTTATAGATTTTATCAATTACAAAATTACTCTCTTTTCCATTTATATATATCTTTTTACCCTTTATGCTCTCTATCTTTTTTATTGGAACATAGATAGTTAATTTAACTCTTTTAATATCCATAACAACCGCCAATAAAGAGGCCGGATTTAGATAATCCCCCTCCTCTACTCCAAGTTTGTAAATATATCCATTTAATCTAATACTCTTTTTTGAAATAATATCTTTTAATTTTTTTATCTGTGCTTCTAAATTTGCGATACTATTTTCACTCTGCTTCATTGCTATTAAACTATTTTGATAATCGTAAAATTTCAAATTTTTATCTTCTGTTGATTTTGTTTTTAACTGCTTAAAAATTTTATAACTCTCCTTTTTTCGTGCCACTATCTCTTTTTGAGAAGCCAAAATTGTTTTTAAATTTTTTAACTGAATTTCTAAGTTATGCAAATCAACTCTATTTTGATAATCATCAACCTTAATAACAACCCCGCTACAACTTCTTGCCTCACAACTTCTATTTACCTCAACAACCTTTCCACTAATATCCGCTTTTACATTATAAACCCTATAAGGCTCCACTTTTGCATAATAGGAAAAAAGTGATGTTACAAATAGTAACAAACTAAATATCAAATGCACTACTATCCCCCTTTAAAAATGCTTGAACAATTGGATTTGGACTCTCTTTAAACTGCTCCGGAGGAGCAAACTCTATAATCTCTCCATTAAACAACATTCCAACATAATCCGCTATCTTAAAACTCTCTTTTAAATCGTGGCTAATAACAATTGATGTTACTCCTAACTCTCTTTGAAGCATCATAGTCATCTGAGAAATTAAATCACTAATAATTGGGTCCAATCCACTTGTAGGCTCATCATATAGAATAATTTTCGGCTCTAAAACAATCGCCCTTGCAGTTGCCGCTCTCTTTCTCATACCTCCACTCAATTCGTGAGGATACAATTTTGCAACTCTATCACTATCAAACCCCACCATATCCAATTTTTCATATACTCTTTTTTCAATCTCTTTTTCAGATAGTTTTGTATGCTCTCTCAAAGGAAAAGCCACATTATCATAGATATTCATACTATCAAACATAGCCCCCTCTTGAAACAGAAAACCTATCTTTTTTCTTGTCTCATACAACTCCTTTTTGGAGCAAGTCGCCACATCAATACCATCAACAATAATCTCTCCACTATCCGGTTTCAATAATCCAACTATATGTTTAATAATAGTAGATTTACCCTGTCCCGATAATCCTAAAATAACTGTTGTGCTACCTTTTGGAACTTTCAAATTAACATCTTTTAAAACAACCTTTGGTCCAAACGATTTTCTTAAATGTCTTAACTCTATCATCTTAAAACCTCTTCTATTTTATCTTTTAAAAACTCTACAAATCTATCGTCATCATTTGGAACTTTTGAAACTTTATAATCTATATTTAACTCTTTTGCCAACTCTCCATACTCAATAGCAAGTTCTAAGTCAGTTTCAGAGTTATCTATAATAAAACTTATAGGATATATCAAAACTTTTTGATTTTTAAATTTTTTCAAAACCTCCTCCAATGAGGGCTCCAACCATTTCATAGGTCCAACTTTTGATTGATAGGCTAAATTTACAGATTTAAACTGAACAGCTCTCTCCTCAAAAATAGTTTTTAATAGAGAGATATGCTCATTTATCTCCCTTTCATAAGGGTCTCCATTTTTTACAATTTTTTCCGGTAACCCATGAGCTGAAAAAATCAGATTAGTATCTTTATCAATTCCATTTTCCAAAATTAAATCAACAATTAAATTGTTAAATTTTCTATCTTTATAAAATCTTTCTACTTTTATAAACTCTATATCTTCATTCCCCTCCAAATCATCGAAACTTGAAGCGGTAGTAGTTGTTGAATAGTGAGGATATAGTGGAAATAGTAGAATTTTTTTAAAACTATTTTTTCTTATAATTTCATCCGCTCTTGGAGAGGTATATCTCATAACATAATAAAGAGGATAATCTATTTTTGAAGACAACTTTTTTATCAGGTTTTCAGTATGTTTATAGATTGGAGAGCCACCAATAAGTTTATAATTCTCCCACACACTTTTATATCTTAAATTTGTAATAATTGGAGCTAAGAGATGACGAATAGGAGAACTTATTATTCGTTTATCTTTAAACATATTATAGATAAACTCCTTCAACTCCTCTCTGTCTCTGGCTCCTCCCATATTCATTAAAAACACAGCATCAACTTTTTTCATTTTAGCAACTCTTTCCAAATTTTTATTAACAACATCTCCTCCAAAAAATAATATAACAAATTATAACAAAATTTTTGAAAATTGATAGAAATAGAAAAGAAGGAAAGGGGAAGAACCTTCTTCTCTTTTATATAGGGGAGGGATATATAGATAAAATATAAAAATAATCAAATAAATAAAACAATAGTATGAAAAAACTACTAACACACAATAGGTTTGGCGTCCCTTAGAGGATTTGAACCTCTGTCGCCGCCGTGAAAGGGCGGTGTCCTTGACCACTAGACGAAAGGGACACTAATAAAATGGTGACCCGTGTTGGATTCGAACCAACGGCCCATTCCTTAAAAGGGAATTGCTCTACCGACTGAGCTAACGGGTCATTTATGATTTGGAATTTTACTTTAATTTTACAACTTTGTCAAGAACAGAGACGATAAAAAATTCAAAACTCAAAACTCAAATCAAATTTATCAAAAATTTAACAACTTTAAGCAGATATTAAGTTAGAAGTGGTAAAATTCCAAAATCAATTCTTTCCTTAAACTTTTCTTAAAGGTATTTATATGTTTAGTTATGATAATTTATCATTGTTGTTTGTTTTTTTAATTTTTCTTGGTGCAATACCAAACCTTTTTTATATGAGTGGATATCTTTCACATATAAAAAGAAAAACTCATTTTTTAATCAATTACTTTGCTTTTATAATATCAATGTTAGGAGTTGTTTTATCAAATGAGGTATTGCCCTTTCTATTTTTTTGGGAACTTATGAGTCTTACAAGTTGGCAGTTAATTTTGACAGAGGAAAATGAAGAATCTCTTAAA
>CAZBVR010000042.1:0-5130 GCA_964495415.1 uncultured Nautiliales bacterium | reverse complement strand
GATAACAGATGCGAGAGTTGGATATAATCAAAATAATCAACCCGTTATTAACTTTACATTAAATAGCGAAGGTGCTAAAATTTTTGGAGATTGGACCGGAAAACATGTTGGAGATTATTTAGCGATTGTTATTGATAATAAAGTTTTATCTGCACCAGTTATTAAAGAGAGAATTGGTGGAGGTGCGGGACAGATAACTGTTAGTGACCCACAAGAGGCTCACGATTTAGCAATAGCTTTAAGAAGTGGTGCTTTACCCGCTCCGATTGTTTTATTAGAGAAGAGAAGTGTTGGACCTTCATTAGGTGCAGATAGTATAAAAGCGAGTATGATAGCCTTAATTAGTGGGTTTTTATTAGTTGTAGTTTTTATGATAATCTATTATGGAATGGCAGGAGTAGTCGCAAATATAGCTCTTTTTACAAATCTTATTTTAATTGTAGCAATTATGGCTCTTTTTGGAGCTACCTTAACTTTACCGGGTATGGCAGGTATAGTTTTAACTGTGGGAATGGCGGTTGATGCAAATGTTATTATAAATGAGAGAGTTAGAGAGTTGCTAAGAGAGGGAGTTACTATCAAAAAAGCGATAGAGGGCGGATATAAAAATGCTATGAGTGCTATTGTTGATGCAAACATCACAACTTTGATAGCGGCTTTTGCTCTTTTTGCTTATGGAACGGGGACTATAAAAGGATTTGCTATCACAATGGCAATAGGTATTTTAGCAAGTATGCTAACGGCTATATTGGGAACACACGGAATTTGGGAGTTTTTAGTTAATAGAGTAAAATTAACTCCTAAAAGTTTTGGAATAAAGGTTTAAAAATGGAGATTTTTAGTCAAAATAAAATTTACGATTTTATGGGAAAAAGAAAACTTTTTCTTTCAATATCTCTCTTTTTTATCTTTTCTTCAATTGCTCTTCTTTTTACAAAGGGCTTAAATTGGGGAATCGATTTTAAAGGTGGAACAATTGTTCAAGTTAAGTTTGAAAAAAAAGCACCTATTCCTAAAATTAGAGGGATATTATCTAAAAAGTTTGATGGTGTAGTGGTAACAAAATTTGGAGATGAAAGTGAGGTTATTATCAAATTCCCTGTTAAAGAGAAAAACTCTGTTCAAAAAGATATGGGAGATGTGGTATCTCAACTTTTGGCTCCTTTGGGAAAATTTGAGGTTAGAAGAGTTGATATTGTAGGAGCAAAAGTTGGAGGAGAATTAACAGAAAAGGGAATAAAGGCCTTAACTTTTGCTATTATTGGAATTTTAATCTATGTAGCTTTTAGATTTGAGTGGAGTTTTGCAGTAGCATCTGTTTTAGCCTTAGTTCATGATATCACTATCTCAATAGGTTTTGTTTCTCTCTTTTCAGTTGATGTGAATCTTGATGTTTTGGCAGCCTTGCTTACTATTTTGGGATATTCATTAAATGATACTATTGTGGTATTTGATAGAATTAGAGAGGAGATTATAAAAAGCAAAGAGAGAAGTTTAGAAAAGCTGATAAATATATCTGTTTCTAAAACTTTATCAAGAACAACACTAACTTCATTAACAACCTTTTTTGTTGTTTTAACTCTATTCCTTTTTGGAGGAGAGATAATTAAACCATTTAGTTTCACTTTATTGGTGGGAGTTATTGTTGGGACCTATTCATCTATTTTTATAGCTTCTCCATTGCTGATATGGTTAGGTTTTAAAATTGATGATTTTAGAAAAAATTTGGCAGAGAAAGAGAAAAGAAGAAGAGAAAAAGAAAAATTAAGAGAACAATTTGAACAAGGAGTTTTATAATGGATTGGGGTAAAGTAGTTTTTATCTTTTTTTCATTGATGTCATTAACATCAATTAGTGGGTATTTGTATGATTCGACAAGTAGTGTTTTGCTTTTTGTGGCATTAAGTGTAAATCTTATTTCAACTATTTTGAAAATTGGAGTTAAGAATTTACTTGCAGCGGAACTATTTGCGGCAAGTTTGGTAGCAGACCTTCATCTAATTCCAGCAACCTATTATGAAGTAGTTAAACATGATTCTAAAACTGCTATCGCTTTGGCAATAGGAGCACTTTTGGCTAATATAGTATCGTTTGTGTTTGCATCTATTGAGTTAGCAAAAACTGAAAATGTTGAATTTTAAAAAGGAGAAAAGAGATGAGTTATAATCCAAAAGAGATAGAGAAGAAATGGCAACAAATTTGGGATAAAGAAAACTCTTTTGAGCCGAGTGATGATTATTCAAAAGAGAAAAAATATATTTTAAGTATGTTTCCATATCCTTCGGGAGAGTTGCATATGGGACATGTTAGAAATTATGCTATAAGTGATGCGATTTCAAGATTTTATAGACAGAGAGGGTTTAATGTTTTGCATCCAATCGGGTGGGATAGCTTTGGAATGCCGGCTGAAAATGCGGCTATAAAACATAAACTTCATCCAAAAGATTGGACCTATAAAAATATAGCAAATATGAGAGAGCAATTAAAAAGTTTGGGATTAGGATTTTCAAAAAATAGAGAGTTTGCAACTTCGGACCCAGAATATACAAGATGGGAGCAGGAGTTTCTAATTAAGATGTATGAAAAGGGGCTTTTGTATCAAAAGGAGCAGATAGTTAATTGGTGCGAAAGTTGTCATACCGTTTTGGCAAATGAGCAGGTAAAAGATGGTTGCTGTTGGAGATGTGAAAATCCTATTGTTCAAAAAGAGATGCCGGGATATTATATTGCTATTACTAAATATGCCCAAGAGTTGTTAGATGATATGGAGAAGTTAAAAGAGGGTTGGCCTAAAAAAGTGCTAACTATGCAGGAAAATTGGATTGGAAGAAGTGTTGGTTTAGAGTTTAATTTTAAATTGACAGAGGAGAGTGTTGAAAAATTGAAAGGGTGCTTTTCTGAATACTCTGTTTTTACAACAAGACCGGAAACAATTTATGGAGTGACCTATTCAGCTTTGGCACCAGAACATCCTATTGTTATCTATATGATAAAAAATAATCTATTAGATGAAGAGGTTAAAGAGAAAATTTTAAAGATGCAATCTGTGCTTCCAAAAAATAGAGCCGCACAGGAGAAAGAGGGAGTTTATTTAGGAATAGATGTAATTCATCCATTAACAGGAGAAAAGATACCAGTATGGGTTGCTAACTTTGTTTTAGTAGAGTATGGAAGCGGGGCAGTTATGGCAGTTCCGGCTCATGATGAAAGAGATTTTGAGTTTGCATCAAAATATAATCTACCAATTAAACATGTTATTGAACCGGAAGATGAAAAGGTTGTATTGCCATTTACAGGATTTGGTTTTTTAGTTAATAGTGGAGAATTTACCGGAATGCCTACTGATTTTGCTAAGGAATCTATTGTTAAAAAGTTCGAAGAGTTGGGAATTGGTAAAAAAAGTGTTAATTATAAGTTGAGAGATTGGGGTATTGCAAGACAGAGATATTGGGGAGCTCCACTTCCATTTGTGCATTGTGAAAAGTGTGGATTGGTTCCAGAGAAGATTGAAAATCTGCCTATCACTCTTCCAGATGATGTTGAGATTACAGGAGATGGAAATCCATTGGATAAGCACCCAACTTGGAAATATACTAAGTGTCCTCAGTGTGGTGGAGATGCTATTCGAGAAACAGATACAATGGATACTTTTGTTCAAAGTAGTTGGTATCAATTTAGATATGCTACCGATTTTCACAAATATAAAGATGTGCCTTTTAGAAAAGAGGATATAGATTATTGGCTTAATGTTGATCAATATGTTGGTGGAATTGAGCATGCGGTTCTACATCTTTTATATGCAAGATTTTTTACAAAAGCATTAAGAGATTTGGGTTATTTTGATGTAGATGAACCATTTCAATCTCTTTTAACTCAGGGAATGGTATTAAAAGATGGAGTAAAAATGTCAAAATCTTTGGGTAATGTTGTGCCACCAAATACTATTATTGAAAAGTATGGAGCAGACACAGCGAGAGTGTTTATTCTATTTGCAGCTCCACCAGAAAAAGAGTTGGAGTGGGATGACAAAGCGGTAGAGGGTGCATATAGATTTTTGAATAGATTGTATATTCATCAAGATAAAAGTTTAAAAAGTGAGACTAAACCTAAAATTGAGCATTCAACTCTCTCAAAAGAGGAGAAAAAGGTTAGAAAAGGGATATATGAACTTGTAAAGAAAGCGGATGAGGTTTATTTTAGAACTTTTGCTTTTAATACTTTGATAGCGGGTGCAATGGAGCTACTTAACTCTGTTTTAAAAATCGATAATAAAGAGATAGCAACGGAGTTTTATTGGGTTGTTTTAAATCTGTTAGAGCCAATTGCTCCTCATATCTGTTCAGAGATTTCAGAAACTCTTTTTAATAGAAATAACTTTGGAACTATTGAGATTGAAGAGGAGGTTTTTGAAGTTGATGAGATAAATATGGCGGTTACAATCAATGGTAAAAAGAGAGCCGAAATTTCAGTTCCAGCAGATATGAGTAAAGAGCAGATTTTAGAGGTTGCAAAAGAGGCGGTTGATAGACATTTAAAAGACAAACAGATAATAAAAGAGATAGTAGTTCCAAATAAACTAATCAATTTTGTAATAAGAGGTTAAAATTGAGATTAAGTTTTATCTCTCTTTTTTTTCTCTTTTTTATAATAGAGGGGTGTGGTTATAAACCAACTACAAATTATACAACTCCCATAATGGGACAAAAAATATATCCGGAAGTTGAGATAGATGTTCAAAATCCAATAGATTCTCTCTTTTTAAAAGATGCTTTAAATGAGGCAATTATAGGGGTATTCAATTCAGAGATAGGAACTGCAACCGATTATAATTCTAAATTAAGTTTGAATGTGGGTTCGATATCTATTTCAGCCATAGATTACGATAAAAATGGATATCCAGTTTTATATAGAGCAAAGGCATCTATTGTAGCAATGTTGCAAGATAGTAAAGGGGATGTTAGTAGTTACTCTGCGGTAGGGAGTTACGACTTTTCAATCAATAATAGTGCAGTGTTAAGTGATGATATTAAACACAATGCAATAAAAGAAGCTTTTATTAAGGCTTTGCAGTTGATTGAATTTAAAATAGCACAAAAGGGGATGAATAGAGATGACAATAAATCAGATAGC
>CAZBVR010000041.1:0-8198 GCA_964495415.1 uncultured Nautiliales bacterium | reverse complement strand
ATATATTTATTTTTAATTTATTATTCGGCACCTTTTTAGGATATTTCTCTTGAAAAAAATCAAGGATATCAAAAGTCTTATATAATAATCTATTTATCTCTCTTAAATTACCCTTTGTTAGATTGTAAATAAGTTTATAGTTTGAAACCGAAAAAATAGAAGCTAACTCATAAAAGTTATTTTGAGTTAATTTTGAGGTAATAAAAAGCTCAATCTTCTCAACATTCAATTCTCTAAGATGAATAATATAATTGATTCTATTTTTAAAATGGGTTTTAGAAAAAATCTCCTTTGCCTGTAACTCATGAGTAGATAAAACAAAAGTATAATTTTGATTATCTGATAACATTCTTAATTTTTCAAGTTCTGGGTTTTTTAATATCTGTGCCTCATCTATAAAAACAACTATATGATTCTCTGACTTTAAAGAGATAATATATTCTAACTTTTTCAACTCCGTAAAAGGGTTAGCTATAAAGAAAAATTCAAACCCTTGCACCCTTTTTTTTACAAGATTATCATACACTTTTTTCATTAAAAAGGTTTTCCCATTTCCCGATAAACCATAAACTAAAATTATCTTCTCTTTCTCAGAGATAGCATAATTTAAATCTATCTCCTTTTTTTGAGAAAGTGGCACATAAAGATTGATATCCACTCTATCTCTAAACAACTCTTTTACCTCTTTAAACTTATGCACCACTAAAATCCCAACTCTTGAATAGTTTTCTTTTTGTTAAAATCAAGTATGTGAGGTGTAATAACAAATACTAACTCTCTTCTCTTAGATATTTCAGCTTTTGCTGAGAATAGATATTTTACAACTGGTATCTCTTTTAAAACAGGAACTCCATTTTCTATAAAACTATTTCGGTCAGTAATAAGTCCTCCCAAAATAAGAGTTTGTCCATCTTTAATTCTTACAACTGTGCTTAATTTATTATCTGTTGTGTCTGGTGCTAATTGTCTATTTGGGTCTGTCAATTGAGCTTCATCTCTAAAAGAGGAGATTGTTGGGTTAATTCTTAACATAATTGTATTATCCTCACTAATCTCCGGAGTGATATCAAGTAAAATACCTACAAATTTACTCTCTACTGCATACTCTGTTTGAGGATTACCATTTTGGTCAATAACAACCTTTGTTGGATATCTATAATTGATAGTATCTCCTACACTAATAATAGCCTTTTGATTATTGATTGTAGCAATTTTTGGGTTTGAGATAGAATTTACATTACCCTGTGTTGCCAAAAAGTTCAATAATCCACTCACATTAAACATAGTATTATTAAAAACAGATTGACTTCCCACAAGAGCCCCTGATGAAATAGGCTGTGAAATTGGAAGAGTTGGAGTTCCTATTGAAAAATTTAAAGCACTCCAATTTATTCCTGTTTGATGAGTCTTAGTCAATTCAACTGAGTATATTTTTACATCTATAATTATCTGTTTATGTAATCTTTCATTCAACTTTCTAATATACTCTCTAATCCTATCAAGTTGTCTTTTTGTTGCTGTTACAGTTACTAACCCCGAATTTTTATCTATAATTGGAGGAGATGCTTGATAAATATCAGTTGTATTTAAAATTTTGTTTAAATTATCTGATAATGTATCCCAAAAGTTAAACTCATATTTAGAATCTACACTATTTATATCACCTGTATTTTGAGATGAAGATGCTTGAAAAGTTGAACTACCACTCCTTGTTGAAGGTATATAATCGATATTAAAAGTCTCTGTTTTAATATAAGATACCTCTAATCTATTACCATCTAATTTATAAAAAAGGTTATTAGATGATAAAAGAAGGTCTAAAAATTGATTTAAAGTATAATCCTTAACAGAGATAGTATCAAGTTTTATATCTCTTAACCTCTTTTTAACTACATCATCTTTATAAACAACATTCAACCCACAAGTATCTACCGCCAACTCTTTTAAAAATGAATCCAACGACTCTTTACTATCCACTGCTGAAAATGTAAAGAGCTGATAATCACACCTATTTCCAAACAAACCTGTTACAATTAAAAATAGTGCTACAAATATATGTCTCATCATCTTTTAACCTTTATATTAAATTTTTTCTCTCCACCAAGTTTGATAACTTTAAGTTTCTCCTTTTTAGCTAAAACGATAAATCTATTATCAATTTTAGATAACAGATATCCCTCTACTTTTTCACCAAGTTTCACCCATTTTTTTTCACTTCCACCAATAAGCAAAAGAACCTTATTATTAAATACTTGTAAAAGTTTTATACCTCTTTCCTTTCTTTGCAAAACGGACCTAATAGGTTTTTCCTTCTTTTTATGCTCCTCTGCCTCTTTTTTCTCATCTTTCAACTCAATTTTACTCTTAAATACCAACTCTATAAATGGATTAAAAATCTCATCCTTCAAGTTTATTTTATATTTTTTAATCTCCTGTTGTTTTGCCTCAAACTCTCTAATCTGTTTATCCTCTTGTGATTCCTGTTTCACTTTCTTACTCTTTTGAACCACTTTTTGAGAGTTTTTATTACTATTATTGGCTCCAAACAAAAGAGTTGAAAACAGAAACAAAACCATTAAATTAACTATCTCTCTTTTCATAACTTAACTCCATAAACATCAAAACTAATCTCTAATTTTAACACCCTTCTATTTATTCTCAATGGAACAATCTTTATCTTTTTAACTTTTAACAAACTTTTTCTATTTTCCAAATAATAGATAAACTTAACTATATCTTTAAAATTACCTTCTACAACTAAAACACTCGATAACTCTTTAACAACTACATTTTTAGGCTTAACTTTTGGCAAAACTACCATTTTTTTATTCTTTTTATTATTTTTGTTATGTTTTCTTTTTTTGTTACTTTTTTTCTTTTTATTTTTGTTTGTTAAATCCTCATACAAACTATTTGTAATAGAAACTATTCTTAAATGATTCTCTTTTGCTATATTTGGAATATCATTATAAAAAGAAATCCATCTAATAAAGTCAAATTGCAAATTTTGAATTTCACTTACCCAACCACTACTCCTATTCAAATCTTCACCCAATCCTGCTATATCTCTACTTACAACTTTAATATCTCTGTTAATTTTATTTATTTGACCTTTTAAATTATTATTATCTGTTTTTGTTGAACTTATTTGCCCATTTAAATTATTATATTGCTGAGTTGCCTGTTGCAAATTTTGATCTGTAATAGGATAAATAAAATAATAACTAATAAATCCAAATATCAATATAGGTAAAAAAAAGTAAGCCTTTACCTCTTCTGGATTTTTTTGTGCTAAAGCCCTATCAATTTGATTTAATATCTTATCCATTGCCAACCTTTGTGATTATAATAATATCTGCTAAATAGTATCCACCTTTCATCTCATATCCCAAACTTGTGATAAACATTCCCTCCTTTTTAGAAAGAGTTTCTATTAAATTTGTTATATATTTATCTTTTCTTGCTCTTACTTTCAAAACAATATAATTTATACTATCAACATCTCTATTTTTAATCAATTTTGTATTTTTATTCTCTATTGAATATAAATATCTTTTTTGGAACTGTTGAGCCAACTCTAAATGTTTTTGATATTTCTCTTCATAATAACTTTTTTGCTGTTTCTCTTTACTTTTCTCTGCCAACTCTTTATAATAATTTGCTTGAAGAGTATGATAATCAACCTTTCTTTTATAAAATTTAGTTATATAACTATACTCTCTTTTTTTCTCAGATTTTAAACTATTTTTATCTAAATTGTTATCTGGTCTAAAATCGGAATCGATTATCTTCTCTAAAATATCAGGTGTTATACCACCCTCTCCCTCTCCACCTTTTTTTCCACTTTTACTTTTTTTACTTTTAGAGTCTAATGATAATATTTCATATTTTAAACTATCTAACACTACCTGATTTTCAACAAGATATTTTGTTAATTTAGCAATTAAAAGAGATTTTGGAATATACTCTACCTTCTCTTTATAAAGTTGATTGATAATTGCTTTATTTACTGCAATTCTATTTATCATTAAATTTTTATATTTTTCTTTATTATCATATTCATTTTGTAATCTTTTATGTTTAGCAGTTAATTTTGCTTTTGTAGAATTTAATTTATTTAAAATTTCCTGCTTCTCTTGATTAAGATTTTCCAATCCATATGCTGCAACAAATTGATAAGTTGGATATAGCAATGATAAAATTAAAGAAGCAACTGAAACAGATATCAATTGCCCACTTGTTCTATAAAAAAATGTTGGGGATCTTTTAAAAATAAGAATATTATCCTCTTGAAAATCCTCTTTATAAGAAATTTTTGCATATAACATACTTAAAAATAAAAGCTGATCAATATGTATATTATTTGGATTGTAATTCTTATCGAATCTTAAATCATTGGCTTCAAATCCCAAATACATATTAGCAAACTCTCGGATTCCGGGAACTGTGCCTTTCATAGTGCCCATAAAAACTCTATCAATTGTAAGTAACTCAAATTTTCTAAGCATTAAATGAATCTGATTAGAAATAATCAAAAACTTATTACTAAATAACTCACTCAAAGAGTTGAAAAAGATATGTCCATCTTCATCATAATTATTGATATCTAATCCCTTTTCAACAACTAAGGACATAAATTTTTCAAAAGAAAAATTCCTCATTTTCAAAGATTCATTTAAAGTTTCATAAATAGTCTCTAAACCTTCCGGAATTACTGATGTTTGTAAAAATCTTCCATCCTCGTAGAGAGTAATAAAAACCTCATCTTTTGAAAAATAAATATATAAATCTTTTTGAGGTTCCAATATACCCTCTTTATAAAGAACATTAAAAAGATAACCAGAATAAGAAACAAAATCTAAATAATCAAACTTTTCAATAATTGGTGCAAAATACTCCTCTATTGCTCCTCTCTCCATAATAACTATTTCAATTATTACCTCTTTTTCTTCTCCTACATCTACAGATTTATACCTAAAAATATACTCCTCTACATCATCTAAACCAACCTCTTCAAAAGCTTTTGTTTCAACATAGGTATCCAAATCTATCTTCTGTAATAAATTTTTTGCAACTCTAATCTCATGAGTAATAACATTTCTAGTAGGAATATAAGTGGCAAGTAGATGCTCCTTTTTTATATCTTTAAAATCTATTTTTCCCAATACCCCATTCTCTAAAATAAAGACATCGTTAAAATCAAAGGGATCCAATCCCACCACTCTATTTACATCATAAGAATATTTTTTAAAATAATTTTCTAATTTAAATTCTTTTTTCTTTAAACCTTTTTTTTTCTTCATTCCGATATCCCTTTACTCTATTCAAAATAACCTATCTCTTCCAACATTTTTTTATTCTTTGTCCAATTTGGAACAGTTTTAACATAAAGTTCTAAATAGACTTTTTTACCGCTAAACTGCTCTAATAATTTTCTTGCATAGATACCTAACTCTTTTATCTTTTTACCCTTTTTTCCTATTATCATAGATTTTTGAGTATCTTTTTGAGTTATTATCATTGCATATACTTTATCTATATCGTCATTTTCCTCAATCTTTTCAATAATTATATCAGATTCATAGGGAATTTCATCATTTAATTTGTCAAAAAGTGCCTCTCTTATCAACTCTTTATAGATATCTTTGATATTTTCGGTTGATATTAGTTCAGGATCAAAGTAATATGGATGAGTTGGAAGATATTTTACAATTGTATCCAACAATAACTCTCTATTTAAATTCATTGTTGAAGAGATAGGAATCAACTCTAAATAGCTATCCTTAAACTGAGAATACTCCTCTATCTTTTGCAATTTACTCTCTTCTGTAACCATATCAACTTTTGTAAGAAGCAGTAGGTGAGGAATTCCTTTTTTATTCAATTCAAGAAACTTTTTATATCCATCAATTCTTTTTCGAACATCTGCCAAATAGAGAAGAAGGTCGCTATCTCCCAATACCTTCAAAGCCTCATTTAACATATATTTGTTTAATAATTTCTCTTTTTCGTGAATTCCAGGTGTGTCAATTAAAACAATTTGATGTCCTTTATGCATAACAATTGCTGTCATTCTTTTTCTTGTTGCATTTGCTTTTCTTGAAGTCATAGCAATTTTTTCACCAACCAACCAATTGATTAAAGTTGATTTTCCTGCATTAGGCTCACCAACAACCCCGACAAAGCCACTTTTTATATTATTCAAATTAAAATCCTTTTTTTAAAGTATATATTTAGCAATATCTTCACTTTCAATAATGTTACCCAATTTTTCTTCTACATATTCTGCTGTTATTTCATAAGTTTGACCCTTATACTCATTTGCTAAAAAGTTTATCTCCTCTAACACTTTTTCAGTTATAGTGTGTAGCCTTCTTGCTCCAATATCTTCTGTCTTTTCATTTGCAAGATATGCATTTTTAGCCATCGCTCTTAAAGCTTCCTCGGTGAATTTTAACTCCACTCCCTCTACTTCTAATAGTTTCTCATATTGTTTAATTAACGAATGTTTAGGCTCTGTCAAAATTCTATATAAAGCCTCTTCATCTAAACTTTCTAACTCTACTCTCAAAGGAAATCTCCCCTGTAACTCTGGAATTAAATCACTTGGTTTTGAAAGATGAAAAGCTCCGGCTGAAATAAACAAAATATGGTCTGTTTTTACATTACCATATTTAGTATTTACAACACTTCCCTCAACAATCGGAAGTAAATCTCTCTGAACTCCCTCTTTACTTGGGTCTTGTCTGTGTCCTGAACTCACCGCAATTTTATCTATTTCATCAATAAAAACAATTCCATTTTCAGCTCTTTTTACAGCTTCTACTCTTATCTCATCTTCATTCATTATTTTATGAGTAGCTTCCTCTCTTAACAACTCTTTTGCTTTTCCAATAGTAACCTCTCTCTTTTTATCCTTTCCATTTTCAAACATTTTAAACACTTTATTTAAAGATTCTTGTGCTTTTAACACTTCCGGAGGTAAATCAGAATCATCTCTTATACTACTATTCTCATCAATTTCTATCGTAATTTTAAAATTATCCATTGAACCATTTCTAATTTTCTCTTTCATCTTTTTAAAAGAGGTTTTATACTCCTCTTTTTTAACTTCACTTGCATTCACTGGTAATGGTGGTAACACTCTTTTAGTAATCTCATCTAAAATATACTCCTCTATTTTATCTTGATTCTGTTCCTTAAACTCCTCTTTTACTAAATTTACAGAGTTATAAACAAGGTCTCTTATCATACTTTCAACATCTCTTCCAACAAACCCTACCTCTGTATATTTACTTGCTTCAACTTTAATAAATGGAACTTTTATCATTTTAGCTATTTTTCTTGCTATCTCTGTTTTACCAACCCCTGTGCTTCCTATCATTAAGATATTTTTAGGCATAATATCATCTTGCCACTCTTTTTCAAGTTGAATTCTTCTATATCTATTTCTTAAAGCGATAGCAATAGTTTTTTTGGCATTTTTCTGACCAATAATATACTCATCTAAATAGGTTACAACCTCTTTTGGTGTTAATTCCATTTTAATCCTTTAACTCTAAAATTTTAATATTTGTATTTGTATATATACATAAATCTCCTGCAATTTTTAAAGACTCCTCAACAATCTCTCTCGGAGAAAGAGTCGAATGAGCATTTAAGGCTCTTGCTGCTGAAATAGCATAATTACCTCCACTACCTATACTTGCTATTGTCCCATCTTCTGGCTCAACCACATCTCCTGTTCCACTTAATATAAAGATATGTTTCTGATTTAAAACAATCATCATCGCTTCAAGCTGTCTTAAATGTTTATCTTTTCTCCACTCTTTTCCAAAATCTATAACAGATTTTAACAAATCACCTTTTCTATTTTGTAAATGAGCTTCAAACATATCAAATAACAAAAAGGCATCTGCTGTGCTTCCTGCAAAACCTGCTAACACTTTACCATTATAAAGTGTTCTAATTTTTGTAGCATTACCTTTTAGAACAGTATTTCCAAATGTAACCTGTCCATCTCCACCTATTACAGCTTTTCCATCTTTTTTAACTGCTAAAATCGTAGTAGCTTTAAACATAATTATATACCTTTAACTTCAATTTTTAATTTTGCATGAATTCCATGTCCAAGTTTTATATCAACTATATGTTTTCCAACCTCTTTAATATGTTTGGTATCAATTATCTTTTTATCT
>CAZBVR010000040.1:0-17936 GCA_964495415.1 uncultured Nautiliales bacterium | reverse complement strand
AAATCAGACTTTCCTTTGGATTGTTTGATATATTGAGATTAAACTTTGCCATTTTGTTGCTCCTTATTGTATGCTAACTAAATATCATCTATAAATCAAAATCAGAGTTTATCTTTCTTTTTCTATTTTTTTCTTTTTCTCTACCCACATTCACTCCCTCCACTTATTGCACAAAAGTTGAATTTTGTGCAAAAGGTCGATTTAAGAGTTATTAAAACATTTAAACACCTTGACAGAGACTGAACTACCTCCACCTAAGAGGCGGTGAAGAGTTCCTAACTAACAATCTCTAATAAGACTAAAAAGGCTTCCTGTTTTTTTAAACATCTTTTATAGCCTCAGCAACTCTAATCGCCTGTTTGTGCTCTGCCACATCGTGACATCTTACAATAGATGCCCCGTTGTTTATAGCCATTAAATGAATTGCCAAAGTTCCCGGCAACCTCTTCTCAATCGGAGTTGGAATAATGTTATCTATCATACTTTTTCGACTTGCACCTATAAGCAATTCATATCCAAATCGAGAAAAGTGAGAAAGATGTTTTAATAGTTTTAGATTATCTTCAAGCCTTTTACCAAATCCAATTCCAACATCTAAAATTATCTCCTCTACTCCAAAAGAGTTTGCTTTTTTTATTCTCTCCTCAAAATAACTATCTACTTCCAAGATAACATCTTCATAGAAAGGATTATTTTGCATATCCTTTGGAGTGCCTTTTATGTGCATAATAGAGACTTTTGCTTTATATTCTCCTGCAATTTTAGCAACCTCATCATTTTGAAGTCCTGTAATATCATTTACTATTCTAAATCCATTATCTAAGGCAAATTTTATAACTTCCGGAGCATAACTATCTATCGAAAAAATAACTTTTTCATATAATTTACTATTAGATATCTCCTTAACTATGGGTGTTACTCTATTTAACTCCTCTTCAACTCCCGGATATTCACTTCCTGGACGGCTTGATACTCCTCCTATATCGATAATATCAGCCCCCTCCTCTATCATCTTTTCTATTGCTTTTAGAACATCTTTGCCCTTAAATCTACTTCCACTAAAAAAACTATCATCATTCGCATTTATAACACCCATTATTTTTGTTGGATAACTTTCTCTTTTTTTATATTGAGATAGAAATGAGGCAAGGAATTTCAATTTAAAGGGTTGAGCTTTCTCTTTATTAGACAAAATTTCAAGTTGTTTATCATTACATATTAAAATGGCATCGTGATATTCTACTTTACAATTTACACTCCCATTTGGAACCGCAAGTTCTGCTCCTATACTTAAAGCATCCTGTTTCAATATATTTGCTGCTCCGCAATATATATCTTTTATATAGAAAAAATTGAGATAAGCCTTTTTTTTCATAATAGTAATACCTGCCTTATCCACATTCAACTTTTTCATCTCTTTTTCAATATCTACATTATCTATTTTATAAATTCTCATTGTTACTATTCCTTATCGATAAAAGTAGCAGAGATAGAATAGCCTCTCTATCTCCATTCAAATCAATTAACTTCATTGCCATTTCAAAATTATTTAATAATTCTTCATTTGGCTCCTCTACTCTTTTAAGAAGTTCTGTAATAAAAGTTTTTAATTCAAGTTTTGAAAACTTTTTTCCATTTTTTAAAACTATCTCATATATCTCTTTTTGGTTTAAACTTTTAAGTGAAAAAGAGATATCAATTTGAGGTTTTTCAAAGTTTATCTCCTTAACCTCTACCCTACTTCGGATTGTATCAAGAAGTGCATATTTAGAAGTAGTTAAAATTATCAACTGCACTTTATCGGGAGTTTCCTCTAAAATTTTTAGTAGTGAGTTCTGAGCCTCAACTCTTAAAGTTACAGCTTTTATAAGAATAGTTTTAGGCTTATCAGTTGTTTGATACACCTCCTCTTTTATCTCTTTCACCATTGGAAGTTTTAATTCGTTATCTTCAAATAAAATACTCTCTTCATACTCTTCCAACAGCTTCTCTTTTGCTTTTTCAATATCGTTAGAAATATATGCTATATTCAAATTTTAATCTCCCCAAACATACTAACACTTATAGTTTGATTAAAGAGTTTAAAAAGAGAAACAAGTTGTTGGTCTAAACTATCGGTATAACTCTTTAAAAAAAGGTATTCTCTGTTTCTCTATCAAACAACCAAATAAATGAGTTTTCTTTTCTTTTTATCAATCTATAGATGTTACTATCCTCTTTTCCAATATACCAATATCTATAATTTCCTTTGAAAGTTATCTCTAACATATCTTCAATCATATCTAAATACTCCTCCCTATCTGTTTTATGAGAATAGGGAATAAAGTTCATTAAAGAATAGATAGGGACAAATGGTCTGTTATTAGATATTTTATTTACATTATTGATAATATAATGAACAAACCAATCTCTTTCTCTATCGCTAACTACTAAAAAAGGGGTTCCCTTCATAAGTTGAGATATTGCTTCGTCACATAAGGGAACCCATTCATATAATCTTTCACCAAACCAATTATTAAGAGACTTATCTCTTTTGACTGCTTGTTTTGTCCATTCCAATAGAGTCACAATTATTTATCCAATTCATAAGCATTATGCAAACTTCTAACTGCCAACTCTCCATATTTTTCATCAATTACCATTGATATCTTAATCTCACTTGTAGAAATCATTTGAATGTTTATATTCTCTTTTGCCATTGTATCAAAAGCTTTTGCAGCTACTCCACTATGAGACTTCATTCCTACTCCAACAACACTAACTTTTGCGATGTTTTCATCATAAGTAACCTCATCACATCTATCTTCAAACTCTTTAATAACCTCTTTTGTTTGTTCAAGTTCTGTTTGAGGAACTGTAAAAGTTACATTAGCTTTTCCGTCGTGTCCTATATTTTGAATAATCATATCAACATTTATCTGTCTCTCCGCTAACTTATTAAATAACTCTGCATTTATACCCGGTTTATCTTCAAGTCCAAAAATAGTAACTCTTGCCTGATTTTTATCAAGTGCTATTCCGCTTACTAATACTTTTTCCATCTCTTTACTTTCCTTTGTAATTAGTGTTCCTTCATTGTCCTCCTCTTTAAATGAGGATTTAACTAAGATATCTACATTCAGTTTTTTAGCAAGTTCTACTGACCTACTTTGCATAACTTTCGCTCCCAAACTTGCCAACTCTAACATCTCATCATATGAGATAGATTTTAGTCGTTTTGCTTTTGGCTCAATTCTTGGGTCAGTTGTGTAGATACCATCAACATCTGTATATATTTCACATAGGTCTGCATTGAGAGCTCCCGCGATAGCAACCGCAGTCAAATCACTACCCCCTCTTCCAAGAGTAGTTACATCACCATTTTCATTGATACCTTGAAATCCTGCAACAATAACAACTTTCCCCTCCTCTATCTGTTTTTTCATAGGAGTTGGGTCAATAGACTCTATTCTTGCTTTTGTATGGTGAGAATCTGTTTTAATACCTGCTTGTCTTCCTGTCATAGCAATAGCTTTATATCCCATCTCTTGCAGAGCAATAGAAAGAAGGGCAGAAGTTACTCTCTCTCCACTACTAACTAACAAATCAACCTCTCTCTGAGGAGGATTTTTACTAAAATGATGAGCATATTCTAAAAGCTTGTTTGTTTCTCCGCTCATTGCAGAAACAATTACTACAACCTGATGACCCTCTTCTACATTTTTAGCAACTCTATTTGCAACATTTTGAATTCTTTCCAAATCTCCAACACTTGTTCCACCATATTTTTGAACTATCAACATTATAAATATCCTTCTTTTTTGAAATACTTAATTACATCTTTATAAACAGGTCTTTTAAAACTATTGATATATTTATAAAAATCTTTCAATTCCACAAATTTAAATTGGTCAAACTCCGGTATCTCCGTTTTTAAGTTAATCTCTGCTTCGGGTTTTAATCTAACTAAAAAGTATTTCTGTTTTTGACCCGCATATGGATACATCTTTTTAGCCACTTTATCTGGAAAATCGTAACTTACCCAACGAGGCATCTCTGCTATTATCTCTATTTCATTTGTGCCAATCTCTTCCTTCAACTCCCTTAAAAGGGCTTGTTTAGGAGTTTCTCCTTTATCGATACCTCCTTGCGGAAGTTGCCAAACATTTTCTAAATCTATTCTTTTGGCAATTAAAATCTCCACTTTTTCAGGATATTTAGGAGAGAGAATTATAGCGGCTACATTTGGTCTATAAACTTTTGCCATATCTTTGCCTTTTTTTGTTAAAATTATAACAAATTATTTACGATTTACCCCCCTTTGCACTCTTTATTTTATTGATATATTGATAATCTATCTCAATTCTTTTCTCCAATTTTGCCTCTTTTTCTAACTCTTTAATAACTTCTTCAAAATTTTCAAACAGATAGTTAGCCAAACTACCTGGTATAGGGTTAATTTCGTTTAGATAAACAGAGTCTTCTATTTTAAAAAAATCGCATCTAATTAAAGCACCTTTGAAATAGTGATTATATATCTTTTTAAACTGCTCTTTTAACATTGTTTCCAATTTTTTATCTACTGATTGCTCCTCAATTTCACTTCGAGAAAAATCTAAATACTTATCCTCATAACTTAAAAATTTCTCCTTCTTTACTGCTTCTACCTTCGAGAAAACCCACTCTCCCTCAACAAAAGTTCCTGCAAGATTATACTCTTCCACTCCCTCAATAAACTCCTCAACAATTACCTCATCATCAAACTCAAAAGCCACATCTAATCCATATTGAAATTCATCTATATTGTTTGCAATAGTTACACCTATGCTACTTCCAAGATGAACCGGCTTAATAATCACTGGAAACTTTTTAGGTTGATACTCCTCTCCACTTCTTACCAAAAGATAATCCAATACAGATACTCCCAACTCTCTTGCATAACTTTTCGTAAAAAATTTATTATAACTTATAACACTTGATTCAATTGAGGGACCTATCATCTTTATATTAAAAAATTGAAGAAGAGATGCAATTTTTCCATCCTCTCCATCTCTTCCGTGGATTAGATTAAGAACAACTTCTCCTCCAATAGTTTCATATCCAAATAGTTTTTTATATCTAAACCCATTTTGAACGATTTCTAACTTTTTACCCTCTTTATATTTTAGAGTTGAAAAATAGTTACTTTTCATATTCTCTTTTTCAATCAGATAAAACTCTCTATCTCTATCTAAAAAAACAAATTTTAAACTCATTCCTTTTAGTTTATCCTTAATTGTAATAGCACTTACAATACTAATCTCATGCTCATAACTACTTCCACCAAATAGAATTATCATCTTATTTTTCTCCTTTGTTAAATTGATGCCAACTGCTTTAATGCTTTTTTAATTAACTCCTCTGTTGAAGAAGCTTTTAACTCTTTTACAACCTCAACAATATCATCTCTTTTAAATCCTAATCCCTCCAATGCAGTAATTGCTTCCGAGATAAATTCTTTCTCACCACTCTCAGCAAGAGTATCCACTTCAAACTCTCCCAACTCCATCAAAATTCTATTAGCACCCTTTGGACCCACTCCTGCAACCTTTTTTAACTCTTTTACCTCTCTATTTTTAACAACTCTACTAAACTCAAACGGGGTAAAAGTTGAGCAGATTGCAAGAGCAACCTTTGCACCAACTCCATTAACTTTAATCAAACTATCAAACATTCTTTTCTCATTTTTATCTATAAATCCATATAACAGATAACTATCCTCTCTTATTATTTCAGTAACAAATAACAAAACCTCATCCTCAATTTTTGAAAGAGTATTTAAACTCACTAAAATTTCATAGATAACTCCGCCATTAGTCTCTATTAAAACTCTATTCTCCTCTTTCTGAAACAATTTTCCTTTTACTCCTGCAATCATTCCGATTCTCCTACAATTTTGAAATTATATTCACCCTGCTCCTCAACTTTAAAACTATTTTTAAAACTATCACTTGCTTTTGTATCATAACTCAGTTTTAATGGAGGATTTATAAGGTGGAATTCTATCCTATTAAACTCTTTAAAACCAGAGTGAGACACTATTTTTGCAAAAAAGATAGAGTTTTGATAGCGATTTAAGCTATGATTTATACTTTTTATCTCTTCCCCGATTTTTTCTATTCTATCCTTAATCTCTTTTGTTGCCTTCAAAAATTCATTATATTTTTTTAGTTTTTGAATAAATATAGGATTTACAACTATACCTTTTTTTCTATTTAATTCAATTCTTTGTTTAAGTTTTTCAATAAAGGGTTGATTAGTTGTAAGAATATCTCTATTTTCAATATATTTATTTTTTAATTTTCGTTTTTCTCTTTTTAACTCTTCTCTCTTCTCTTTTAGAGAGTTTATTTTCTCTTCTCTATTTTCAACTAATGTTTCACTAATAACAAAATGATTTTCATATCCTTTCAATCTATCTATTTCAATAATATCAGATGCTATTAAAGTGAGATGTGAGCCTAAAACTTTAATTTTTATCTCTTTTGCAACTATTTTACCACTAATGGCTTGATTAACTAAAACATAATCCGCTTTTACAACTCCCCCCTCCAATCTATTGATTATAGCTTTTTTACTTTTTAACACTCCTTTATGAGAATTTATCTCCGCTACCTCAGCCACAATTTTACTTCCTTTATGAGTTTGTCCATCTATTTCCAATTTTTTTGCTTTAATTTTTGCTCCATTACCTACATTACCTTTAACTAATAACTCAGTAGTTTCTACTATCATTCTATCTTTTATAGCCTCTTTTAAAACATTTTGCTCTTTTACCTCCAATTTTATATTACTTTCATCTGCCTTTTTAACATTTCCGGTTTTTAAAGAGATTTGATTTACTTCCAATTCATCTTTTATAGAGATAAAATCACCTCCCTCCATATAAACATACCCATCTCTATTGGCAATATATAAAACTTTATCTTTATCTTCTTTTTTAATCACATCTCCATTTTTATATCTATAAATAGGAATCTCTTGCTCTTTAAAAGGAGGGACTTTAATCACTTTTCCTGAGCAATCTCTTCCATTTTTACCGGCTTTTGGTTTTTTTATCTCTAAAATAGTTTCCCCTTTTTTTATTGGGTATATTAAACTTTTTATCAATCTATCCTCTTGTTCATTCTTTTTATAATGCTCAATAACAGAAAGAGAAACAGGATAGATAGGTTTAATAGCTTTACATAGATTTATAATATAGTTTTGCTCCAAATTTCCTAACACTCGAACTTTTGCAACTAACTCTTTTATATCGTTAAGAAAAGTTGGTTCAAATGGCTCAAATAGAATTAAATTAGATTTAATTTTCTTTTTATGAAACTCCTCTATCAAATTAAACTCTAAAAGGTCAGAGTAGTGTAAAATAGAGGAAGGGGAAAGAATATAATCTATCTTTGTTTTATCTTTATCTACTCTTAACTCTCCAATTATCTCTATATCTGATGAGAACTCTATCTTTTTTACCTTTATCTCATATACCTGTTTTATCTCAAAATCACTATTTTCCAATAGATTTTTATTTTCAATAACTTCAAGAGCTTGTTTATCCATAAAAGCAAATTCACTCTCTTTTGAAAATTTAATATAGGTCTCTACATCTAAAAACTCAAAATCCAATGTAGATAAAGGAGTATTATATCGTTTAGATGTTTCCGTTAAAACTTCTGAGACATTTTCAGTTTTTATAGTAAATGGAGTAAATAGTTCATTACCACTCTCTTTTTTTCCTTTCCTATTCTTTTTAAATATATTAAATATACCCACCTTTTTATCCTTATTTTTTTGATATAATTCCTGTTATGTTTAGAACAATTTTTACAAATAGTTTTGGAATTCTTTTTTCCAGAATTTTAGGATTTATCAGAGACCTATTAAGTGCCTCTATTTTAGGGGCTAATGTTTATAGCGACATCTTTTTTGTGGCATTCAAATTGCCAAATCTGTTTCGTCGTATTTTTGGAGAGGGGGCTTTTACTCAAAGTTTTATACCTTCCTACTCCATTTCAAAATATAAACCCTCATTTGCATATAACACTCTAAAAAAGTTCTTCATAATTATACTAATTATCTCTCTATTTGTAACTATTTTTCAGGAGTATATTACAACTATTTTGGCTTTTGGATTTAGCGATGAGGTAAAAAAAATTACCGCTCCGTTGATAGCGATTAACTTCTACTATTTAGATTTTATATTCTTAGTAACTTTTTTAGCATCACTTTTACAATATAGAGGGCATTTTGCGACAACCTCCTTTTCAACTGCTTTACTAAATATATCTTTAATAGTCTCTTTACTTTTTGGATATGGAAAGGAGCCTTTAACTATTGTTTATTATATGAGTTTTGGAGTGGTAATGGGAGGTTTGCTTCAACTTATTGCTCATCTTATAGCGATAAAAAAATTTAAACTTGACAAGTTACTTCTTGTTGGATGTAAAAGCAAAAAAAGAGATATTGAAGCAGAAAAAAAGTTTAATAAAGCTTTTATTCCTTCACTATTTGGTAACTCAACCGCTCACATTTCCGCCTTTTTAGATACTTGGTTAGCAACTTTTTTAACAGCTGGGGCTATTAGTTATCTTTACTACTCAAACAGGGTTTTTCAACTTCCATTAGCACTTTTTGCAATTGCCACAACAGTAGCAATTTTTCCGAAACTTTCAAACTATTTAAATAATAATAGAGAAAGGGAAGCGGAGGAGATTTTAAAAAAGGGGTTTTGGTTGCTTTTTGCTCTCCTCTCAGTGGCTACAATTATTGGAGTAGTTTTTGCAAATGAGATTATAAAGTTGCTTTTTGAAAGGGGAGCTTTTACAGCAGAAGATACTCAAAACACCGCCTTTGTGTTAAGAATGTATCTAGTTGGGTTAATACCTTTTGGAGTGGTAAAACTTTTTTCAAGTTATCTATACTCTATCCATAAACATCTGGAAAGTGCTAAAATATCAGCAATTTCATTGGGTTGGAACATCCTATTTAGTATTTTGTTAGTTTATCCATTGGGGGCGGGAGGGTTGGCTTTGGCAAGTAGTATAAGCGGATGGATTTTATTTATTTTAACCCTTAAAGAGTTTGGATTTTACAACTTTAAAAGAGTGATTTTTGAAGTGAATTTGTAAAATTTGCAATTTTTTTGTAAAATTCGTAAAATAAAAATTATAAAAGGAATTATAATATGAATATATTAACTGGTAAAGTTTGGAAATTTGGAGACAATATCGATACCGATTTAATTATTCCGGCAAGATATTTAAACACATCAGACCCTCACGAATTAGCAAAACATGTAATGGAGGATGCAGACCCTGAATTTCCTAAAAAGGTGCAACCGGGGGATATTATTGTAGCAGGATATAACTTTGGAAGCGGAAGTAGTAGAGAACATGCTCCTATCGCTCTAAAAGCCGCAGGAGTTTCAGCAGTAGTTGCCAAAAGTTTTGCAAGGATTTTTTATAGAAATAGTTTCAATATGGGACTTCCAATTTTTGAGATTTTAGAGAGTGATGAAATTAACGAGGGTGATTTAATTAAAATAGATTTAGACAATGGAACTATTCACAACTTTGACACAGGGAAAAGTTATAATTTTGCTCCTATACCGGAATTTATGCAGGAACTAATTGCAAGTGGTGGTTTAATCAATTATGCAAAAGAGGAATTAAAGGAAAATAGATGAGTAATAAAAAGTATAAAATAGCTCTTATCAAGGGAGATGGAATAGGTCCAGAGATAGTTGATGAGGCTGTAAAAGTGTTAGATGCGGTTGCAAGTGTTGAAAATATAGAGTTTGATTATAATGATTATCTAATGGGAGGATGTGCTGTTGATGTATTCGACACTCCTCTACCACAAGAAACTATAAATGGAGCCTTGAATTCAGATGCTATTCTATTTGGAGCAATTGGAGGTCCAAAATATGATTCTCTTCCTAAGGAGAAAAGACCAGAAACAGGGCTTCTAAAAATGAGAAAAGAGTTGGGAGTGTTTGCAAACATTAGACCAGCTGTAATTTTCGATGAATTAACTGAGGCTTCTACTTTAAAAGAGAAGGTTGTAAAAGGAGTTAATTTAGTTGTTGTTAGAGAACTTACCGGAGGTATCTACTTTGGTGAGCCAAGAGCAAAAGAGAAAGATAGAGCTTATAACACAATGGTATATAGCAGAGAAGAGATAGAAAGAATTGCAAAAGTTGCTTTTGAGTTGGCTATGAAAAGAGGTAAAAAGATAACCTCAGTAGATAAAGCAAATGTTTTAGAGGTTTCTCAACTATGGAGAGAGGTTGTTGAGGAGGTAGCAAAATCATATCCAGAGGTAACATTGGAACATATGTATGTGGATAATGCCACTATGCAACTAATTAGAGAGCCTAAGCAGTTTGATGTTATCTTAACAGGTAATATCTTTGGAGATATTTTAAGCGACGGGGCAAGTATGGTAGTTGGAAGTATAGGGCTTCTTCCAAGTGCAAGTGTTGGAGGAAAAGTTGGATTGTATGAACCTATTCACGGAAGTGCTCCCGATATTGCGGGACAAGGAATAGCAAATCCAATCGCTACAATTATGAGTGCAAGTATGATGTTGAGAGATTTGGGAGAACTGAAAGCGGCTGATAGAATCGATAATGCTATTAAAGCTGTTTTAAAAGAGGGTTATAGAACAAAAGATTTAAGTAGTTTTGATGCAAAAGAGGTGGTTAGCACTTCTGAAATGGGAAGTTTAATCGCAGACTATGCAACTAAATAAACAATATGCTGAAATTTTAAAATCACAAGGCTTCTTTGATGAGGCCTTTTCTATCTTTAAAAAGTTTTTAAAAGATGACCCAAACAATAGAGAGGTTAAACTTCATTTAAGACAAATAAAAAAGATGAGGTTGAAGTTTAAAGGGGTTGATGAAAGTAAAAAAAACTTTTTTATCAATATGAAAACAGATGAGGAGTTCCAAAAATTTGAGGAGTGGCTGATTGGATAATGAAACTTTAAAAGAGATAATTCTCTCAACTCTTGAAGAGGTAAATAGAGAGGTTGAAAAAGAGGATGACAACTCTCAAAAGAAAAATAGTAGTGAATGTGATAGAGAATTTTTAATAAAATTGAGACAAAAGTTGCTTATTCTGTTTGAAGGGTTGCAATCTCCTAATATAACTAATTTAGAACAAAAACTTGAATTAACTCTTAACTTTTTAGAGTATAGTTTGGTTTTAATAGATGAAAAACTTGCCAACAGAGATAGATGAGATTATCTCTCTTCTAAAACCTTACACATCCAGAGCATATTTAGTTGGTGGAGCTTCAAGAGATATCTTTATGGGAAATCAACCGGAGGATTTTGATATTGAGGTTTATGATATCTCCCCTTCCCTTTTTGAAAAGATAATGAAAAAGATAGGAGCAAAGGGAGTTGGAAAGGAGTTTTTTGTTTATAAATATAAACAATTTGACCTCTCTCTTCCAAGAAAAGAAAATAAGGTTGGAAAAGGACATAGGGGATTTGAGGTCTCAATAACTCAAAATGAGAAAATTGCCTCGATGAGAAGAGATTTTACTATCAACTCTATAATGATAAACATATTTAACGGAGAGGTTGTTGATTGTTGGAATGGAGTGGAGGATATTAAAAATAAAATTTTAAGAGTTATTAACAAAGAGAAGTTTAAAGAGGATAGTTTAAGAGTTTTGAGAGCAATGCAATTTAGCAGTCGTTTTGGGTTTAGAGTAGAAGAGGAAAGTTTAAAGATATGTAAAGAGATAGATTTAAGCGATTTGAGTTTAGACAGAATCTATAAAGAGTTTGAAAAGATGTTTTTAAGTAGATATCTTTTTTATGGTTACTACTATTTTATAAAAATGGATATCGATTTAAAACTATTTAAAAGAAAATTCTCCTTTTTTCCTTTGGCTTTTAAATTTAGAAGAAACCCTCACATTGCCTATTTTCTTTATCATTTAACAAATGAGTATAAGATAGATATCTCTTTTTTTCCAAAAAAAATTAGAAGAGTAGCTTTAATGAAGAAGAAATCAAAAGTTGTAACAAATAGATTTTTATATGCTTTAAGTTTAAAATATCCATTAAAAGAGTGGTCTATCCTTAACAACAACTGCTGTAAAAATTGGCTAATAGAAGAGAATCTTTATAATAAAAAATATAAACCTCAAAAAGTAGATAAAAAAAACCCTAAACTTTCAATTCTAAGAGAGATAAAAGAGAAAAAGGGGTATAGGGTAGATTGATTTTTAATCCTCCCCTCCTCCCCATCTTGATAAAATTGCTACATTAACCTTACCATATCTTGGTATTTTATTCCCGTCATAGATACTTGTTTTAGTAGCCATCTCTCCTGCTATATCTATTTGAAGCCATTTAAGTCCAAGTCCAACTCCTGCGGTTAAAATAGTTCCCTCTTCATCTTGCACCATATTTCTCATAGCCCCTACTCTTAAACTAAATCCTAACCAATATCCCGTTGTTGGGTGTATCTCCAATCCACCACCTACATATTGAGATTTGTAGTCTGGAATAGAGGTTTTATTTTCAGTTAAATCTACATCCATTGCAAAATTTAACCAACTTGCCATATCATAAGAGATTCCCCCTCTAACCATAGGCTCAACTCTATATTTTGAACCGTCATAATAATCAAACTCAGGAGCATTTAGATACTTTCCAACCATTCCAAATTTAATATCATCAGCTGACACAAGAAAACCTAAATCCACCCCAAAGTTTGCACTCTCCTTTTTATTGTCTTTTAATGAGTCTTCCAATTCATTACTATCGCTATCAAGAGCTAACTTTGTTTTATAGGTAATACCTTGAATATATTTTAAAGTTGCCCCAATATCTATATCTGCTCCACCTATCTCATAACTTGTAGCATAACTTAAAGGAACTTCTGCAATAGCAACCCCATTTACATTCAGATAGGTTAAATTATTATCAAGAGCATACTCTAATGAGTGTTTATTGTAGGTTTCCTCATCTGTTGCACCATATGTATCTTTTTTAGGGTCATAGTAGTAGTAACCACCATCTTCATCATCCTCAAAAATTAGATATAGATGTTGTCTGTCAATAACTGCATTTGATGCTAACTCTCCCATTGCATACAATCCTAATGAGAAACTTCCCATTTGAATTCCCAATCCAACAGTTGGCTCTGCTTGAAATCCATTACCTTGTGATAGTTTATATATCTCATCAATTGCACCCTGAATTTTTAAATCGGCTCTATAAGGGTCATTTTTATTAGAACCTGCTATTGGTGCATGGTCAACAATTACATCAATCGTTTTTGTTAATTTATAGGTGTTTGCTAACTTGTCAATAGGGTTTATTAGATTTATCTCCCTTAATCCTATCCCTACACTTAAAGCTGTTTCAAATGGATATTGATGTTTTACTAAAAGAGCTGGATTGTAATATGAAGCAAAAGAACCTGTTGCAGTTGCAACTCCTGCTCCACCCATACCAATCGCTTTAAATCCCATCGGCTGAAACTCAAACCCTAAAAGAGCTGAGGATGCTACTAATGATACTAAAAATAACTTTTTCATATTAACCCCTTTTTATTCCTCAAACTTCCAAGTAACTTGAAGTCCATATCTTGCAGTCTGAGTTATGTTTGTAGGCCAAATAACCTCTTGAACCTTTCCATCCTTCTTAACCTCTTTTGTTTCTCCATCTCTATACATATATGAATAACTTCCAAACAATCCAACCTCAACTCCCTTATAAACTTTATATCCCAAATAGAGAGATGTATCAAAATTAAACCCTTTTTTGTTGGTAAATGTTAAATCTGGGGCTGCTGTATTTTTTACATTTTGGTAGATAGGAAGCCCTCCCGTTAATTCATATTTAATTCTAAACCCATCAACACTTGCAGATTTATTCTCAAACCAATATCCAAAATTCCAAATAGCACTTGCTGAGGTTTCCTCTACCAACTCTGTTGTTGTGGCATCCGCATCATTAAATCTTTTAAAAATGTTTAAAGAGTATGACAACCCTGTTGTTAATCTATGTTTGTTTGATAATTTATAGTGGAATAGAAATTTCATACTATTTGACATAATAGTAGCTTTATTTTCAACAATTACACTATCATCACCTCTGTCAAGCCATTGCTCAGTAGTAACATTTGGTTTTAATGTTGATGCAAAATCCATAGAAAAATCAAAATTATCATTTATCTTAATCAAGTTTCCACTCATATAAACCGGATTGTAGGTATCAATTTTTGATTTTACTGCAACCTGCTCCCCTTTAATATAAGTTTTATTATCTACACTTGTATAAGCACTGTGAAAAGTGTATAGAAATTTTTCAGAGTATCTAAAATTTTCCACACCTACTGCAAAATAACTATATCCATCAAATGAATCTACTGTTCTTCTGCTTAATTTCTCCTCCACCTCTTTTTTTAAATTATTAGGCTTTTTATCTTCCTTTTTTATTATCTTTTGCTTATTGTTTTCTGCTACTATAATCTGTTTTTTTTCTTGCTTATTTTCCTTAACAATATCACTATTTTCTTTAACATCCGGTTTTTCCTCCTGCTCTTTGTTTTTAATATCACTATTTTCTTTATTAACAATCTGTTTCTCTTCTTGATTGTTCTCTTTAATAGTATCACTACTATCCTCTTTAACAACTTGTTGCTCTATATTCTCGTTTCCGTTACTCATCTCCTCAACTATATTATCATTAGTAGTAGTTGTATCTGTTGCGGCTAAAGCCAAACTACACATCAAACTTCCAACTATTAACCCTTTTGTTAGTTTCATCTTTGCTCCTTATCTCTTATTCTGCAAAATACTCTTTAATATCTTCAATTTTCTCTTTAATATATCTGTTTATTTCAGCATTTACATCTTTTCGTTTTTTACCTTTTACCTCATCTTGTAACTCTTTAAAAGATTTATTATCTTCTTTCGGCATTCTTCTAAACATATCCACAACATCAAAGTCATCCACCAACACCTCTGGCTCAGTTCCTTTAATCTCATTTGCTATTAAAGTTTGTTTAGAGATACTATATAATGAGTATGTTTTATTTAATTTTTTAACAAAAACATCATCTTTTTTCTCAAAGCCATAACTTTCAACTTTTCCATCTTCTCTTACATTATAATATCCATTTGAAAAGTTAGCTGTCTTTATCTCAATTGGTGCTTTGCAATCCCAGTTAGCAGTTGAGTTCTCTTCTAAATAGCAAACTTTTAAACGATAATATCCCGGAAGAGTTACTATCTCATCATACTCTCTTACAAAAATATCATCATCTGTTCCCATTTGATTATCATCTCCCTCTTTATAGTAAGCAAGAATTCTGTAAAATTTGTTTCCAGCTTCATTAGCATACTCCTCAAACTGATTCTGAACAAGATTATCCTCTTTATCAGTTTCCACAACATTTTGAGTAAATTGAAGCTGTTTATTTAAGAGAGCATTCTCTGTAATATTATTTTCCAACTCTTCAGTTGTATTATCCTCCACTTTTTTAGTAACATCCAAAGTTCCTGTTGTTTCATTAACCTCAATGTTATCTACAACAAAGTGATAAGTATCATTATAATCCCCTAAATCTTTACCATTATCTACAAAGTTTTTAATGGCTCCGGCAGTTTTTAAAATTTTATCCCCATAGTAAGTTTTTAGGTCAGCTTTTGTTTCTGCAAAATAGGTAGAGTTTAACTCTTCTATTTTTATTTTTTTATTACTTTTTATTTTTTTCTCTAACATTGCATTTTCTGCTGTGGTAACATTTGAAATAATTAAATCGGTAGCTTTTGAAGGAGATAATTTTTTTCCATTTTCTAAAAATTTTCTTGCTTCAACACTTGAAATGGAACTTTTTAACTTAATTTTATCTTTTACTGCTTCAAGATAGATAATAAAGTCCTCATTTTTAATCATATTAACAACAGTATCATTTATCTCTATTTGCCATTCGCCATTTTCTCCCGAAGTTACACTATCATTTTCAATTAAACTCTCTTTTTTATTATCCTTATATCTATATACAGTAATGTTTGCATCTTTAATTTTATCATCAAACACCAATCCTAAAAATGTTACCTTGTTTGGTGCTTGGGTTTTATGTATCTCTTCAAGGATATCAGTATTATTTTCCATATCTCCCATAAACACTAATCCAAATAGTGCCGGTTTTTCTTGAGATTCCTTCTCAACATTTTTTGCTACCTCTGTTACATTGAAGTCACCCTTCTCAACCTCAACATCTTTAAGTTTGCTTCTTACAACATCTACAAACTTTAATTTATCAGCAATAGCTCCATCAGCATCTGCTTTCAAATAGATAGCATTTACTTTTTGGAGTGTGTTTGTTAAATTGATATCGCTTTTCTTTTTTTGCACCTCCTCTGGGTCATCAAACAACTCCTCTGCTGTCAATCCAAACTTTTTAGCAATCTCTTCGGCTTCTGTTTTATTGGCATCAGCCACTAATGTAGTCAAAGGAGTTACTACAAAGTTATCATCTTTATTAGTCAATCCAACATTTAAAACTAATGGGAAAGTTTGAGTAACATTTGTATCCCCTATTTTACCCCCTTCAACTGTAATATATGTTGGTTTTGAAACACAATTTTGCAACTCATATAATCCATCCTCCAACTCTTTTGATGAGTTACACTCATATGCTCTAACTTGAGCCCCCTTAATTAAATCATCCACCACCTTTACATTATAGTTTTGATATTCAACATCGACCGGTATAGCAGAAAAGATATCTTGCTGTTCATAATTTACATCAGCATCTGCTACACTACTATTTTGCCCACATCCAAAAATTAAAAAGGCAGTCGATATTGCTATCGTTGTAGTAATTAACCTTTTCATCGGTAATCCTTTTGCAATATGATTTTACTTCTTTCTTATTTTATAGAAATATGGTATATAAAGTCAATAATAATGTTATAATTTCATATAAAATTTGGCAAATATAGGAGAATATAATGTATATATACAATTCCCATACTAAAAGAAAAGAGAAATTTATACCTATTCAAGATAAAGTAGTTAAAATATATGTTTGTGGTCCAACTGTTTATGATGATGCTCATTTAGGACATGCAAGAAGTAGTATAAGTTTTGATCTATTAAGAAGAGTGTTAGAGGTGGATGGATATAGAGTTATCTTTGTAAAAAACTTTACAGATATTGATGATAAAATTATTAAAAAAGTGAATGAAACTAAAAAAAGTTTAGAAGAAATTACCTCTTACTATATTGAGAGTTATCTAAATGATATGAATGAGTTAAATGTTTTAAGGGCAGATATAGAGCCAAAGGCAACAGAAAGCTTGGATGCTATCTTTGAACTAATAACTAAATTGGAGGAGAAGGGTTATACATATAGATTAAATGGGGATATCTATTTTGATACAAGCAAAGATAAAAATTATTGCTCATTGAGTGGTAAATGTCAAGAGGAGAGTGAAAGTAGAGTTGAAACCGCAGGTAAAAAAAATAGAGCGGATTTTGTTTTGTGGAAAAGTTGCAAGGGAGAAGAAGATATCTGCTTTGATTCTCCATTTGGAAAAGGAAGACCAGGATGGCATATAGAGTGTAGTGCTATGATAAAAAAACATTTAGCTTATGATGGAGAGTATGAGATAGATATCCATGGAGGAGGTGCAGACCTCTTTTTCCCTCATCACGAAAATGAGGAGGCTCAAAGTAGTTGTGCTTATGGGGGACATCTTGCTAAGTATTGGATGCATAACGGTTTTGTAAAGATAAATGGGGAGAAGATGAGTAAATCCTTAGGAAATAGTTTTTTTGTAAAGGATGCTTTAAAAGTGTATAACGGAGAGGTGCTTAGATTCTATCTAATGAGCACCCATTATAGGGCTGGTTTTAATTTTAGCGAAGAGGATTTATTAAA
>CAZBVR010000039.1:0-15262 GCA_964495415.1 uncultured Nautiliales bacterium | reverse complement strand
AACCATGGCATGTACATTTGAACAAATTTTAGAAACAATTGAAAATTTAACAGTTAAAGAATTAAACGAATTAGTAAAAGCATTTGAAGAGAAGTTTGAAGTAAGTGCTCAACCAACAGTAGTAGCAGGAGCAGCAGGAGCAGCAGAAGCAGTAGAAGAACAAACAGAATTTGATGTTATCTTAAAAGCTGCTGGGGCTAAAAAAATCAATGTAATTAAAGTAGTTAGAGCAGCGACTGGTCTTGGATTAAAAGAAGCAAAAGCAGCAGTTGATGAAGCTCCAACAACAATTAAAGAAGCTATCTCAAAAGAAGATGCAGAAGCATTAAAAGCTCAATTAGAAGAAGCTGGTGCAACTGTTGAAATTAAATAATTAAAAGGTGTTTTGCCTTAATGAGAGGATTTTTTCCTCTCCAAATTTTCCGAATGGGAAATGGTGTGAAAAAACTAAAAAATAAAACTCGCGAGAATAGAAAAAAATTAGAAATTGATAAAATTTATACTACAAATTACAAGGTATGCCTATGTTAAATCAAGTAAAATCAGCAAACAGATTAAGATTAGACTTTTCAAAAATTCCTCAGGTATTAGATATTCCAAATTTATTACAATTACAACAAAGTAGTTTTGAAAGTTTCTTAAACATCAATAACACTAATAAAGAGAGTGGAATAGAGAGAGTGTTTAAGTCAATTTTCCCTATAAATGATGGTCATAATAGATTAACTTTGGAGTATATAGGAAGTGAATTTGGAACTCCTAAATATAGTGTAAGAGAATGTATGGAAAAGAAATTAACTTACTCTATTCCTATGAAAATTAAAGTAAGACTTATCCTTCATGAAAGAGATGAAAAAACAGGTGAAAAAATAGGGGTAAAAGATATAAAAGAGCAAACTCTTTTTATTAGAGATATTCCTCTTATGACAGATAGAACAAGTTTTATTATAAATGGTGTTGAGAGAGTTGTTGTTAATCAACTTCACAGAAGTCCAGGTGTTATATTTAAAAAAGATGAAGCAAAAGACTCTAAAAAACTTCTATACTCAGCTCAAATTATCCCAGATAGAGGGAGTTGGATCTATTTTGAATATGATGTAAAAGATACTCTGTTTGTTAGAATAAACAAAAGAAGAAAAGTTCCAGTAACTATTTTACTTAGAGCTCTTGGATATTCAAAAGAGGATATATTAAAACTATTCTATCCTATTATGAGAGTAAAAGTTGAGGATAATCAATTTTTAATGGAGTTTAATCCAGAAGCATTGGAGGGTAGAGTTCAATTTGATATTGAAGACCCAGAAGGTAATTTAATAGTTGGAGCAGGTAAAAGATTGACAAAAAGAAAAGCTAAAAAATTAAAAGAGGAGGGATTGGAGTGGATTAAATATCCATTGGAAACTCTACTTGAAAGATATTTAGCAGAACCAATAATTGATGGTGTAACGGGAGAAGTATTATATGATACTTTAACTCAATTAAATGAAAATAGATTAAGAAAAATTATTGAAGCTGGAACAAAAGAGATTTTTATTGTAAATGATTTAGCTGATGGTGTTGATAAAGGTATCATAAATGCTTTTATATTAGATGCTGATGCTTTAAAAATTTTAAGAAACTCTATCGATGAAGATATCGAGGATGAAAATGATTTAGCAAAAATTAGAATCTATAAAGTTATGAAACCGGGTGAGCCGGTTCATCTACAAGCCGCAGAAGATTTAATTAAAAATATGTTATTTGACCCTGAGAGATATGATTTAACAAAAGTTGGTAGAATGAAAATGAATCATAAATTAGGGTTGAATATAAGTGAAGATGTTACAATTTTAACTTATCAAGATATTGTTAGAACTATTCAGTATTTAGTTAAAGTTAAAAATGGTCAAGGTCATATAGATGATAGAGACCATTTAGGAAATAGAAGAATTAGAGCCATTGGAGAACTTCTTGCTAACAAGTTGCATGAGGGATTATTAAGAATGCAAAAGGCAATCAAAGATAAGATGAGTAGTGCTACTACTTTGAATGAGTTGATGCCTATGGATTTAATCAATACTAAACTTATCTCTTCAACTATCTTGGATTTCTTTGCAACAGGTTCTTTATCTCAATTTATGGACCAAACAAACCCTTTAAGTGAAGTAACTCATAAGAGAAGATTATCAGCTTTGGGAGAAGGGGGATTAGTAAAAGAGAGAGCATCGTTTGAAGCAAGAGATGTTCATCCTACTCATTATGGGAGAATATGTCCTATTGAGACTCCAGAGGGGCAAAACATAGGTCTTATAAATCATTTATCTACTTATGCAAAAGTTAATGAGCATGGATTTATTGAAGCTCCTTACAGAGTGGTAAAAGATGGTAAAGTTACAGATGAAGTTGTTTATTTAACTGCTATTCAGGAGGAGGGAAAAGTTATAGCACCAGCCTCAACAAAGTTAAATGAAAATGGTGAGATTGTAGAGGATTTAATTGAAGTTAGAAAAGATGGTGAAATCACTTTATTAAACAAAAGCGAAGTGGATTTATATGATTTAAGTCCTAAAATGATTATAGGTGTATCAGCAGGATTGGTTCCATTTATAGAGCATAATGATGCTAACAGGGCTCTAATGGGTGCAAATATGCAAAGACAAGGGGTTCCTTTATTAACAAGCGAGGCTCCTATTGTTGGAACAGGTATTGAAAAATATGTAGCAAGAGATGCTTGGCAAATTGTAAAAGCTAAAAGAGCAGGAGTTGTTCAAAAGGTTGATGCTAAAAATATCTATATTTTAGGAGAAGATGAAAATGGTCCATTTATTGACCATTACAAACTTGAAAAGTATTCAAGAACTAATCAAAATACAGCCTTTAATCAGATACCAATTGTAAAAGTTGGAGACAGAGTTCAAGAGGGTGATGTAATTGCAGATGGTAGCAATATGGAGCAAGGAGAATTGGCTGTTGGTAAAAATATGTTAGTAGCCTTTATGCCTTGGAATGGATATAACTACGAAGATGCTATTATTATTAGTGAAAGAGTTTTGAAAGATGATGTTTATACTTCTGTGCATATCTATGAGAAAGAGATAGAAGCAAGAGAAACTAAATTTGGAGTAGAGGAGATAACTAAAAACCTTCCAGGTATTAAAGAGGAAGATGTGGCTCATTTAGATGATAGTGGTATTATAAAAGTGGGAACTTATGTTAAACCTGGAATGATTTTAGTAGGAAAAGTTTCTCCAAAAGGTGATGTAAAACCAACTCCGGAAGAGAGACTTATTAGAAGTATTTTTGGAGAAAAATCAGGACATGTTGTAAATTCTTCATTAAAAGCGGGAGAAAGTCTTGAAGGTGTTGTGCTTGATGTAAAAGTTTTCACTAAAAAAGGTTATGAGCAAGACGAGAGAGCAAAAGCAGCATACGAAGCAGAAAAAGCTCAAATTGCCGAAGATTATGAAAATAAACTTTCAATAATTGATAAAGAGGAGGTGCTAAGTTTAACCTCATTATTAGCAAATGCTCCATTAACAAAATCTGTAACTCTTGAAGGTAAAGAGTATCAAGAGGGTGATAAAATAGATGTTGAAGTTTTAAGAGGATTGAATAGATTTTTACTTTTTGCAGTTGTTGAAAACTATGACAAAGAGGTTGTAACAAAATTTGAGGAATTAAAAAACAAATTCCAAAAAGAGAAGGAAAGAATCAGAAAAGATTATGATGACAAACTTGAAGTAATTGAAAGAGATGATATTCTTCCAAATGGAGTTGCTAAGGTTGTTAAAGTTTATATTGCAACAAAGAGAAAAATAAAAGTTGGGGATAAAATGGCCGGAAGACACGGAAACAAAGGTATTGTTTCTAATATCGTTCCAAGAGAAGATTTGCCATATATGAAAGATGGAAGAACTGTTGATATTATTTTAAATCCACTTGGGGTTCCTTCAAGAATGAACATTGGACAGATTTTAGAGGTTCATTTAGGTCTTGTAGGTAAAAAACTTGGTGAGCAAATTCAAGCTATATTTGATGAAAAAACAACTGACTATATTGAAAAACTTAGAAATAAGATGATTGAAATTGTAAAAGTTGCTAAGTTTGGAGATAGATATGCTGAGTTTATTGCAAATTTATCAGATGATGAGTTATTAAAATATGCAAGAGATTGGGCAAAAGGTGTAAAAATGGCAACTCCTTCATTTGAAGGTGTAAATGAGGAGGAGTTTAAAAAGCTATTTGATATGGCAGGTATTCCAGAAGATGGTAAAGTTGAACTTTATGATGGAAGAACTGGTGAAAAATTAAAAGAGAGAGTAAATGTTGGGTATATGTATATGCTTAAACTTCACCACTTAGTTGATGAAAAAATGCATGCAAGAAGCACCGGTCCATATTCACTTATCACTCAACAACCGGTTGGAGGTAAAGCACTTTCAGGAGGGCAAAGATTTGGAGAAATGGAAGTTTGGGCTCTTGAAGCATATGGAGCAAGTGCAAACTTAAAAGAGATGCTTACAACTAAATCTGATGACATTGAAGGTAGAAATGCAGCATATAGAGCACTTACAAAAGGGGAAAATGTGCCTCAAACAGGATTAAGTGAAACATTCTTTGTTTTAACAAAAGAGTTAAAATCACTATGTTTAGATGTAGAGTTTTATAAAAAAGGTGAAGACGATGAGTAAAAATCTAATTAAAATTGACCTAAGTGAAGGAAGACCAAAAGATATTGATGCTCTTAGTGTTCAGATAGCATCGCCAGAGAAAATTTTATCTTGGAGTTATGGAGAGGTTAAAAAACCGGAAACTATCAATTACAGAACATTAAAGCCCGAAAGAGATGGGCTTTTCTGTGCAAAAATCTTCGGTCCTGTTAATGATTATGAGTGTTTATGTGGTAAATATAAAAAGATGAGATATAAAGGGGTAGTGTGTGAAAAATGTGGAGTAGAGGTAACTACTTCTAAGGTTAGAAGAGAGAGAATGGGGCATATTGAACTTGTTTCTCCGGTAGCACACATATGGTATGTATCAAACCTCCCAAGTAGAATAGGAACTCTACTTGATATCAAAATGAAAGACCTTGAAAGAGTTTTATATTATGAGGCATATGTTGTTTATTCAACAGGAGATGCTCCCGAAGTGAAAAGAGGTGATGTTTTAGGAGAGGAAGAGTATAGAAAATTAAATGATATCTATGGTGAAGATGGTTTCCATGCTGAAATGGGAGCTGAAATTATTAGACGAATGTTAGAAGAGTTGGATTTACCAGATATGTATCACACTTTAAAAGAGGAGTTACAAACTACAAAAAGTGCAAGCAGACAAAAAGAGATTGTAAAAAAATTGAAAATTGTTGAAAGTTTTTTAAATTCAGATAATAAACCAGAATGGATGATATTAAAAGTAATTCCTGTATTGCCACCAGATTTAAGACCATTAGTCGCTCTTGATGGAGGTAAATTTGCAGTAAGTGATGTAAATGATTTATATAGAAGAGTTATCAATAGAAATCAAAGATTAAAAAGATTGCTTGAACTTGATGCACCAGAAATTATTATTAGAAATGAAAAAAGAATGCTTCAAGAAGCCGTAGATGCTCTATTTGATAATGGTAGAAGAGGAAACTCTGTAAAAGGTGCAAACAAAAGACCATTAAAATCACTTTCAGAGTTGATTAAAGGTAAAAGCGGTAGATTTAGACAAAACTTGCTTGGAAAAAGGGTTGATTTCTCAGGAAGAAGTGTTATTGTTGTAGGACCGAATTTAAGAATGGACCAATGCGGACTTCCTAAAAAGATGGCACTTGAACTATTTAAACCTCATTTAATGCATAAACTTGAAGAGAAAGGATATGCGACAACTATTAAACAAGCTAAAAGGTTAATTGAGCAGGAGACAGGTGAAGTTTGGGAGTGTTTGCAAGAGGTTGTTGATGGGCATCCGATTTTACTAAACAGAGCCCCAACTCTGCATAGAATGTCTATTCAAGCCTTTCATCCGGTGTTGATTGATGGAAAAGCTATTAGACTTCATCCATTAGTTTGTGCAGCTTTTAATGCAGACTTTGATGGTGATCAGATGGCGGTGCATGTGCCATTAAGTCAAGAAGCTATCGCAGAAGCCAAAATTTTGATGTTAAGTAGTATGAACATTCTACTTCCGGCAAGTGGTAAGCCTGTGGCAGTTCCTTCACAAGATATGGTTCTTGGAATTTACTATATTAGTTTAATAAAAGAGGGAGTTAAAGGGGAACATAAACTATTTGCAAATGAGAGTGAAGTTTTACAAGCTCTTGCAAATGGAATGATAGATATTCATGCGAAAATTAAAACAAAACTAAGAGGTGAAGTTGTTGAAACAACTCCGGGAAGGGTTGTTATTAGTTCAATTTGTCCAGATTTTGTGCCGGTTGAGATGTTTAATAAAATAATGAAGAAAAAAGATATTAGTGCCCTTGCAGATTTTGTTTATAAAGAGGGTGGATTGAAAATAACTGCCTCATTTCTTGATAGTTTAAAAGATATAGGATACAGATATTCTACAAAAGCAGGTGTTTCAATTAGTGCGGCTGATATTATTATTCCAGAAGAGAAAAAACAACTTATTGAAGAATCTAAAAAAAGAGTAGCTGAAATTCAAGAGCAATATAAAAAGGGTCTTTTAACTAATCAAGAGAGATATAATAAAGTTGTCGATCTTTGGACAAAAGTTAATGACCAATTAACAGATACCCTTAAAAAAATTATGGCAGAGGATAAGGATGGTTTTAACTCTATTCATATGATGGCTGACTCAGGGGCAAGAGGTTCAACTAATCAGATTAGACAATTATCAGGTATGAGAGGATTGATGAGTAAGCCAGATGGTAGTATTATTGAAACTCCTATTATCTCTTCATTTAAAGATGGATTAAATGTATTGGAGTATTTTATTTCAACACATGGAGCAAGAAAAGGTCTTGCAGATACAGCCCTAAAAACTGCAAATGCAGGGTATCTTACAAGAAAACTTGTTGATATTTCTCAAAACTATAAAGTAACGATGCAAGATTGTGGAACTCACGAAGGAGTAGAAGTTACTGAAATTAAAAATGGTGAAGTGGTTGTAGAAAAACTTGAAGATAGAATTGTTGGAAGAGTTTTAAGCGATAATGTATATGACCCTATTACTAATGAGATTCTATATGCAGAAGGAACTCTAATTGATGAAGAGAAAGCAAAAGAGATAGTTGTAAAAGGTGTTAAAAGTGTTTCTATTAGAAATGCATTGACTTGTAAAGCAGAAAAAGGTATTTGTGCTAAATGTTATGGATTGAATCTTGCAGAGGGTAGATTGGTAAAACAGGGAGAAGCGGTTGGTATTGTCGCAGCTCAATCTATTGGAGAACCGGGGACCCAATTAACAATGAGAACTTTCCACTCAGGAGGAGTTGCAGGTTCAACACAAGAGGAGAGAGAGATTGTTGTTAAAAAAGAGGGATATATCAGATTTTATAATATCTCAACTTTTGAAATAGATGGTAAAAAATTGATTGCAAATAGAAGAAATGCTTCAATTCTTTTAGTTGAGCCTAAAATAAAAGCACCATTTGATGGATTGGTAACAATTGAAACTCACCATGAGGAGATTATTGTTACTATTTCAGATGGAGAACAACATAAAAGATTTGCTCTTAGAAAAGCGGATGTTGCTAAAAAGAATGAGTTAGCAGGAATTACAGGAAAACTTGAAGGAAAACTTTATATTCCAGCCGAAGGAAAATCGGTTAAAAATGGAGATACTCTTGTTGAGGTTATCAAAGAGGCTTGGAAAATTCCAGAAAGAATTCCTTATGGTGCGGAAGTAAAGGTTGAAGATAATGAGCCTATTCCTTTTACTATCAAAAGTGGTGCCAATGGAGTTGTTAAGTATTTCAAATTAAATGGTGACTATTTAGAAGAAATCTCTGTAAAAGAGGGCGATTTGATAGATTATAAAGGGCTTTTTGCTAAAATTATTGATGAAAACGAAAGAGAATCTGAAAGACATTATATTGTAAGAGGAAGCAAAATTTTAGTTGGAGAAAATGCTCAGATTCAAAAAGGCGAAGTTATTGCTGAACCTATCAATAAAGAGGATAAAATTGTTGCTGAATGGGACCCATTTGTAAATTTAGTTCTTGCAGAAGAGAGTGGTGTTATTCATTTTGAAGAGATTATTGAAGGTTTAACAGTTATTGAATCTTATGATGACACAACAGGTGAAACAAGAATGATGGTGAAAGAGTATCTTCAAGGATATGAGCCAAGAATTCTATTAGTAACAGATTCAGGAAAAATCTACACTTATAAACTTGAAGAGAAATCTATTATTCAAGTTAAACAGGGTGAAAGAGTTGAACAAGGGACTTTATTAGCGAAAATTCCAAAAGCAGAAGCAAAATCAAAAGATATTACCGGAGGTCTTCCAAGAGTAACAGAACTATTTGAAGTAAGAAAAGTTAAGTCGCCTAAAATTTTGGCAACTGTTGATGGTTATGTTTCAATTGGTAAAAAAATTAGAGGAAAAGAGAGAATTATTATCACCACAGAGCATGGTTCAAGTTATGAATTTATTATTCCGAATGATAGACAAGTGATTGTTTCAGATGGAGAGTTTGTTCATGCGGGAGAACCTTTAACTGATGGAGATGATGTAAATAGTGCGGATATTTTAAGAATTTTAGGTGAAAAAGCTTTTCAGCAATATATTATTGCAGAGATTCAAAAAGTGTATAGAGATCAAGAAGTTAATATCAATGATAAACATATTGAGTTGATTATCAATCAGATGTTAAGACAAGTTCAAATTGTAGATAGTGGAGATACTAAGTTTATTCAAAATGATATTGTTTCTAAAAGAAGATTTAATGAGGAAAATGCGAAAATTATTAGACTTGGAGGAGAACCAGCAATTGCAGAGCCAACTGTTGTAGGAATTACAAGAGCGGCTATTTCAAGTGATAGCTTTATTTCAGCGGCTTCATTCCAAGAGACAACAAAAGTATTAACTGAGGCAAGTATTGCAGGTAAATTTGATTATCTTGAAGATTTCAAAGAGAATATCGTTCTTGGTAGAGTTGTTCCAGTTGGAACGGGAATGTTTTTCCATAAAGAGAGAAAAGTTTCTTGCAATGTAACCCAAGGAGAGTAATTCTCCTTTTCTCTCTTTTTAACTACAATTTAATTACTTATTTTTTAACTATTTCTGTTCCTATTCCGTCACTTGTTAAAAGTTCTAAAAGAATAGAATGTTCAACTCTTCCGTCAATTATATGAGCTTTTTCAACACCTTTTTCTATTGCATAAGTTGCAGCTTCTACTTTTGGTATCATTCCTCCGTTTATCGTGTTATTCTGAATTAGTTTTTCAACTTCCTCTTTTGTTAATGATTGCAATAAACTCCCTCCTTTATCCAAAACTCCCGGAGTATCTGTTAAGAATAAAACTCTTTTAGCTTTAATTGCACCAGCGACCTCACAAGCCGCAGTATCGGCATTTATATTAAATCCGGGGTGATTTACTCCTATTCCCGTTGCAATTGGAGCAATAACAGGCACAAACTTTTCATTTATTAGGTTTTGAACTACTTCCGATTTAACTTCAACTATTTCGCCAGTAAATCCAAATCTTCCCCCATCTTTTGCTTTTGCTTTTAAAAACTCTCCATCTTTTCCACTTATTCCGATAGCTTTTGCTCCGTGGTGGTTTAACATATGAACAATCTCTTTATTTATATCCCCACTTAATACCATTTCAGCAACTTTAATCGCTTCTTCACTTGTAATTCTCACTCCATCTTTAAACTCTGTTTCAATTTGAAGCTTTTTTAGTAGTTGTGTTATTTTTTTGCCTCCTCCGTGAATAATTACCGGTTTTATTCCTATCATTGTCATCATCAGAATATCTATTGCAAACGATTCCTTTAATTCAGGGTTAATTTGGGCACTTCCTCCATATTTTATAACAATTGTTTCTCCATAAAACTTTTTTATGAATGGCAAACTATCAAGCAGTGTTTTAACTGTCTCTATCTTTTTTTTCACAATAAAATCCTTCTTTTTTTGTTATAATTTTATCAAAAAAAGGTTGATAAAATGAAGTATTATATTGGAACTGACCATGCAGGAATAAACATTAAACCATTTGTTATAGAATTACTTGAAAAAAAGGGGTATGAAGTTGAGGATTTAGGTTGTTTTAGCACAGAAAGAGTTGATTATCCAGATTATGCCCATAAAGTAGCTGAGGCTGTTTCAAATGATGAGGGGAGTAGAGGAATTTTAATTTGTGGAAGTGGTATAGGAATGAGTTTGGCAGCCAACAAACATAAAGGAATTAGAGCCGCTCTTTGTCATGACCATTACACAGCAAAGATGGCTCGATTGCATAATGATGCAAATATATTGTGTTTTGGAGAAAGAATTGTTGGAAAAGGGATTATTGAAGAGATGATTGATGTATGGTGTGAAACTGAATTTGAAGGAGGAAGACATACAGAAAGAGTCAAAAAAATTGAGTTATGAATTTTCTGAATTGGCTCTTTTTAACTACAACAATTATAGTTGTAGGTATATTGACATTTAAAATGTATTATTACAAAAATCTATATGAAAAAGAGGAGCAGGAGAAAAAACTTTTAAAAACAACTCTCCACGAAGCGGAGATTTTGATAAAAAAGTATCAGATACAACTCCAAAGAAGTCTTGGAAATTTGACTATTCTGAATGAGGAGTTGGATAAACTGAAAGGTGATATTAAAGCAATTAAGAGTAGAAACTCTCAATATAGAATTGAAAATGAGCAGTTGAGGAAGAAGATAAAAGAGCTTGAAAATAAAATTGAAGCTCTTCTTTAAAGCTCCTTCTCCCAAAACTTTCCACTTTTTAACTCATCTTCTCCCGCTATTAAAACTTTTTTGAACTTCATTTTGTCAGCTCTATTTAGATGTTTATTTAATTTTCTTACACTATTATCAAGATAGGTTTTTTCTTTATCTACTAACTCTACAAACTTTTTAAGAGCCATCTCTTTCGCTTTTTCATCGATAATTCCGATATAGATACCCTCTCTCTTCTCCTCTATCTCTACAAGAGGTAACAATCTTTCAATTCCCATTGCAAAACCTACTGCGGGAACACTTTTTCCATCTAACATCTCTACAAGTTTATCATATCTTCCTCCACCACAGATGGCACTTTGAGCTCCTATCTCTTCGCTTATAAACTCAAAAGCGGTTTTGTTATAGTAATCTAATCCTCTTACTAACGAGGTATCCACTTCATACTCTATTCCTATTCTATTCAACTCCTCTTTTAACTCTTCAAACTCATTATTACACTCTTCACATAGATTGTGAGTTACTCTTGGAGCATCTTTTAAGATAGATTGACATTTCTCATTTTTACAATCGAGAGTTCTAATAGGGTTTTGAACCGTTCTTCTATTGCAATCTTCACATAATTCACTCTTGTTCTCTTCTAAAAACTTTTCTAATTGTTCAGTATAAATAGGTCGGCACTTATCACAACCCAATGAGTTTATTTTAAGTTTATATTTTATATTGAAACTATCCAAAATTTTAGAAGCCATTAAAATCACTTTTAAATCTTCTAAAACTGAGGCTTCTCCGAAACTTTCAACTCCAAACTGATGAAACTCTCTTAATCTACCTTTTTGAGGTCTTTCATATCGGAACATTGGTCCATAATAGAACCATCTTTTTGGAGTAGCCAATCTATCAAATTTATGTTCAATATAGGCTCTAACAACTCCCGCTGTTCCTTCTGGTCTTAAACAAACATCATTTCCGCCTTTATCGATAAATTGATACATCTCCTTATTTACAATATCGCTACTTTCTCCAACTCCTCTTTTAAATAGTTTTGTTTCTTCAAGAATAGGAGTTTCAATATATTCAAAACTAAAATTGGAAGCTATTGTTGAGGCCTTTTCTATAAAAGTTGTAAATTTTTTGCTATCTTCAATAATATCTTTCATTCCTCTCAGTGCTTTAATCATTTTGTTGAACCTTTTTTTTGATATAATTATACCTAAAATCATTTTTAAGGTGGGACATTGGATTATAAAAGTTGGATAAAAAAGTTTGAGAAAGAGGTGGAGGTTAAGAGCAATTTTATCATTTATCAATATATTGATGGAGAGATTTTAATCTATAAAACAAGATATAAAAAAGATGGCAATTTTGCTAAGGGGATAAAATTAGATATTGAAAAAATTTTTGAGTTTCGTTACCAAACACTTCTTCATCAAGAGGATATTGAAATTTTAAAACTTCTACAAACTTTTGGAGAGGAGTTGGAGGGAGAGGTGGGATATCTCCTTCTCTCTAAACTTTTGAGTAGTGGAAGATTTGTTAATGCAAATTGGAGCCCTTTTAACTCCAAAAAGGCAAATTTTACTCTCTCTTTTGAAGAGGAGAGAGTAGAACTTATATATCCAAAGGTGGATTCTATATTTAGAACTTTTCCTTTGATTGGAAAAGATGAGAGCTGTTTCTACATTTTTGATAAAAGTTTAGATTATGAACAGTTTATCACTCTTAAAAAGGCTCCCAATTTTGATAGATATCAACTTTTTGAAGTGTATAGATTTTTTAGAGATAGATTTAAGATAGCAACTATTCCTCCGAAGAGTTATCATATCTCTACGATTGATGTAACTCCAAAGGCTGTTTTAACTCTTCAAGCTAATAGATATATTCAACTTAGTTTTTTATATGAGAATTATGAAGTAAAATATGACAGAAAAAATTTGACTATTAAATATACAAAAGATGGAGAGGTTGAAATTGTTAGAGACAGAGAGTTTGAGGAGAAAAAGGTTCAAGAGATAGAAAGTTTCGGTTTTAAAAATTTAGAGGGAACCTTTATTGTTGAAGGAGACACTCAAACAAAACTCTCAAAATGGAAACATTTTTTGGAGATGGTGGATAAACTTGACTTTATAGTCAAATATGAAAATTTTGATATGAAGTTTGTAGAGGAGGGAGAGATTGTTGCCACAACTGAGGATAGAAAAAATTGGTTCAATCTCTCTTTTGATATTAAGATAGGAAGGAGAAAATACTCTTTAATACCGATTGTAATTCCAATTTTAAAAGAGATAGATTCCTATGAGGAGTTACCGGAATATCTTAATTTTGAATTTGAAACAAACAAATTTATCACTTTTAAAACTGAAAATATCAAACCTATAATTAAAACCCTGTTTGAGTTAAGAGATAGACTGAATAGAGATAAGATAGAGATTAAGCCATATGAAGCTCATTTGATAGAGTTAGATGAGGGGATTGAATGGAGGGGTAGCAAGGAGTTAAGGAAACTCTCTCAGCAACTTAAACATTTTGAGGGAATTGAGCAGGTCTCTCAACCCAAAGGATTAAAAGTTGAGTTAAGAGATTATCAACTTTTTGGATTAAGTTGGCTTCTTTTTCTTCACAAGTTTAGATTTGGAGGGATTTTGGCGGATGATATGGGGTTGGGAAAAACTATTCAAACCCTTTCACTTTTATTAAAATTAAAAGAGATGAAAAAGTTAAAAAAGCCCTCTTTGATAGTTTTGCCCACCTCTCTAATTGGAAATTGGAAAGTTGAGGTTGAAAAATTTGCACCAGATTTGAGTTATCTATCTTTATATGGAAATGATAGATGGTCTAAATTTAGAAAAATTGATAAGGTTGATATTGTATTTACTACTTATAGTGTAATAGTAAGAGATGTAGAGGATTTAATTAAAAGAGAGTTTGAATATATCATTTTAGATGAAGCTCAAAAGATAAAAAATCCAAGCTCAAAAGTTACTCAGGTGGTGAAAAAATTAAATTCCAACTATAAGTTAGCCCTTTCCGGAACTCCTATTGAAAATCACTTGGGAGAGTTGTGGAGTATTTTTAGTTTTCTTATGCCGGGATTTTTGGGTAGTTTAAAGGAATTTAAAAAGCTTTATCAAAATCCTATTGAAAAGGAGAGTGATAACAAAAAAAAGGAGGAGTTGTTTTTTAAGATAAAGCCATTTATTTTAAGAAGAACAAAAGAGAAGGTTGCAAAAGAGTTACCAGAAAAAGTTGAGATTGTTAAATATGTGGAGTTTAGTGAAGAGGAGAAAAAATTATATGAGAGCATCAGAATTTTAATGGATAAAAAAGTGCAGGAGGCTATTTTGAAAAATGGATTAAATAGGTCTCAAATTGTGGTATTAGATGCTCTTTTAAAATTGAGACAGGTTTGTTGTCATCCTGCTCTTTTAAATAAAATAGATGAAGCAAAAAAGATAAAAACCTCCTCTAAACTTGAACTTCTTCTTGATTTAGTAGAGGAGCTTTTGGCAGAGGGTAGAAAAATTTTACTTTTTTCTCAATTTACCTCAATGATTGATATTATAAAAGAGAAGTTTGAGAAGTTGAACATTAGTTACTCTTTATTGACAGGAGCGACTAAAAATAGAGATAAAGTTATAAATCAGTTTAAAAATGGGGAAACAGATATATTTCTTATCTCTTTAAAAGCGGGAGGGGTTGGATTAAACTTAACAGAAGCGGATACTGTTATTCATTATGACCCTTGGTGGAATCCCGCTGCTCAAAATCAAGCCACAGATAGGGCTTATAGGATAGGTCAAGATAAAAAGGTTTTTGTATATAAACTTGTTGTAAAGAATAGCATAGAGGAGAGAATAATTGAACTCCAAAATAGCAAAAAATCTTTAACCTCTATTTATGAGAATGAAGAGAGCAAAGAGATAAAAGCAGAAGAGTTGTTATCTCTGTTGAAAGGTTAGAAATGAAAGTGTTAGTTTTATGCACAGGAAATAGTTGTAGAAGTATAATTGCTGAGGCGATTTTGAATGCCAATGGAATAGAGGCTTATAGTAGCGGAGTTGCTCCAAGTGGAAAAGTTAATCCAAATGCAAAAAGAGTTTTGGAGGAGAATGGTATCTGGAAAGATTGTTACTATTCAAAAAGTTTGGATAAGGTGATGGATATAGATTTTGATTTGGTTGTAACGGTTTGTGATAATGCACAGGAGAGTTGCCCAACTTTTCCAAAAAAGATAGAAACTATTCATATTCCTTTTGAGGATCCAGACGGAAAAGAGTATGAGGAATTTGTCAAAACCTATAAAAAGATAGAGAATAAACTTTTAAAAGTTGTTAAAGAGAAAATGGAAAAAAGAGGAGAAAAAGAATGGGACATATAAGTTTTAAAGAGAGTCAAATTTTGATTGATAGTTTAGCAG
>CAZBVR010000038.1:0-5037 GCA_964495415.1 uncultured Nautiliales bacterium | reverse complement strand
CTTTTAAAAAAATGAGATAGGGAACTCTTCTTAACAGCACTCTTGTTGTCTCTCCAATTCCAGGTTTTATAAAGTTTATATCTTCTATTTCATATTCTTTTTGAATTTTTTGTAAAAAGTTGTTTATATTTATCTCTTTGTCACTACTTTTTTTTATCAACTCTTTTTTATCAACTTTTAGTTTATTGACAATCTTCATTACCTCATCAATAAACCATAAAGAAAGGTCGCTTTTTTCAAACTCTTTATAATAGTAACATCCGTGAAACTCATTTTTACCAATCTTTTCATTTAAGATAGAGCGACTTACTAACCCAGATATAGTTGAATTCAGTGCAGAAGAGGGGATTAAATAGTCATCATTTGTAACCGCATAATCACTCACAAAAGCGATATCACTAATTACATATAGTTTGTCAGAGAGGTTTTTATTATATTTTTGATTAAACTGCTTGATAAACTTTTTTAGTTCTCTATTTATAACCCCCTTTCCGGTCCAACCATCAATAAAGATAAACTCTCTGTTTGGATATTTCTCTAAAATATAGTTAAGAGCATTTTCATCAATCTCCCTATCTCTAATAATTGAGATAGAAAAGTGAGGAACATTTAAGTTAAATTTCTCTTTTAAAGTTCTTTTTAATAATACTCCTATCGGGGTTCCAGCTCTTAAAAGAGAGATTAAAACTATCTCCTTTTTTAAACTTAAATTGTATGCTAAATTTAAGATATCTTTTGCAAATCTTTCCTTATTGAGATTAAAAAGCTGAAAAAAGAGTTTTAGATACTCTTCACTTGGTTCATATTCAGGGCTTAACATCTCTGAATAGTGTTTCTGTTTTTGCTGAATTAACTTCTCTTTCTCTCTTACTGATACAAAATCTATATCTATAACTTTAACAAGAAACTCTACATCATCTTTTTTATAACTTCCACTAAATTTCAAAAAACAATTCCTCCACTTCAAATTTTTTTAACAACTGCTCTTTTAAATTAAACTCTTTTGGTAATTTTGCAGTTTCATAACAGATAAAAATTTTATTATAACTTTTGTCAATAACATTATATAGAAAATTATCTATATTTTCAAAATAGTTATCTTTAAATCTGAGTTTTGACTTAATTGCACCATCTACATTTACAGGACTTCTTGTAGTAGCTTGAAAATAGACATCTACTCCATTTTCTTCTAAAAATTTCGCAAAAAGGTAGGGAGGATACATAAACTCAGCAGTTCCTAACACTAATACTTTTTTATCTTTTAACTCTTCAATGTTGATATCAAATTTTAGATTTAGTTTTTCTACTCCATATCTTCCAAAATTGTATGGAATAATCTCATCTAATTCCTTAATCTGTTGAGGTTCAGAGATTGAATCAATTTTTTGAGTTATCATCTCCTCATTTGGATAGAATTGAAATTCGCCTTTGTATAATGAGAGATATTGAAAATTTGGATAACTTTTTTTACTCCAATTGAGAATAGTTAAAAGATAAAATTTTTTCACTTGTGGTAAAACTTTTTGAAGTTGTGTAACTAAATTATAGGCAGTTTTACCGGTTGAGACTTCATCATCCACTAAAACAACTCTTTTCACTTTTTTTAGAAGTTCAGATAACTTTCTATCTTGTGGCATATAGAAAAGATGACTTGGTGCATGGCAATGCTCTTCAAAAAATGAGAATAGAAGTTTATTAGATGTATAAAAGCGGGTTGAATGGATATAGAAACTATCTTTATAATTGGCTTCTTCAAACACCCCTTGCCCTAAGGCGGTCGCTGTTTCGGCAAAACCTATAAAAAGAGTTGGTATATCCTCTTTTGGAATTAGATTTGCAAGTTTTGATAAGTGTTTTGCATTATTGAGGGTTTTGTAGGGAGATGTTTCCCCAATACTTTACTTACAAATAGAAAACCTCTTTTTCTGTTGATACGAGAACCAAACTCTACTAACTCTTGAAGTTGAGGAGTTAAATTTAACTCTAAAACCCCGCTTTTTAGTTTTATTTGAGTTTTATTCTCTCTCATTTTGACTCATTGTTCTAATAAATGTTTTGAAACTATTTAGATTTCTGCTTGTTATATAAACTTTACCCTTTCCACTCAATCTCATAACAACCCCTTCACCAGAAGTTAATGAGTGAAAAGCTCTGCTTAATAATCCACCTTGACCTCTATTCAAAATTTCAACTTCATAATTGAGAGTAGTATCCCAAGCAAGTAGATGATTGTTATCTACAATTAAATCCCCACTCTCCTCATTTAACTCTATCTCCTCAATTGAGCCCATTCCATTTATTGCTAATTTACCATGACCAGATGTTTTCAATATAAAAATTCCATCACTATCAAAAAAGATAGCACCGATAGATTTTTGAAGTGCAGTTGATAAAGAGATTGTATCCTCTCCTGCAAAAAAGGCATAATCATTTAAAAAGTAACTTTTATTTGGAGAAACCTCTAAAATCCTAATATCTCCCGGAATTGCCGGAGCCAACATTACTACTGCATCTCGATGTGCTATTAGAGTTTGTTGAAATAGGTCTTCACTACTTGTAACACTTCTTATTAAAGAGTTAAAAAAACCTCCTTTCAAAGTTCCTTTAATCTCTATCCCCTCTTGCATTGCAACCATACTATCCGATTCGGCAAAAACCCTATCTCCCTTTTCCATTTGAACAATTAAAATTGGTTCATTATTTCCATTTAGTTCAAAATGAGCCATCTATTTCACCTCTATTTCAAGCCTATGGCTTGTAAAATTTTGTTTTTCATCTCAACTTCTGTGGGGTCCAATCTCCCATCTGCTTCTGCAATGTAGTCAAGTAGAACTTTAATCATATTTGGATAACCTTCATACTCTTTAATTTTTGCTATATCCATCAATTTATGTTCAACTTTTAAGAGATATTTAGGTTCATTATTTATAACTTTCTCTAAATCTTCTAAATGGAATTGATACAACTCAATAGCTTCTTGCACCATATTTAACTCTTGAATCTCTTCAATATCTTTTATTAACTCCATCGATTTGGTAACCTCTTCTGTCTCTATCTTTTTGTCTGCAAGAGTCATCAAGGCTAAACTTATCACAATAGCATTAACAAGTTTTTTCTCTTTTGAAAAAGACTCCGGAGTATATTGTTTTATTTTTTTAGTAGCTTCATCATACAATTCAGATGCTTTCTTTTTAATTCTATCCCAATCTAACATTTTTTCCTCTTTCTACTCCTCCAAAAGGAGGGGTGTTTTTATAAAAATCTTTGTTGCACAGTTCTAATTGTTTCTTCCAATCTTCTATCTTGTGTAGGTTCTCCAATTGCTGCAAATTTCCATTCCCCATTTCTTTTATAAAGTTTTCCAAGTATCATTGAAACATAACCAGCGAATTTTGGGTCATTTGCAACATTATAAGTCGCAACTACATTATCAACTCTATTTGGAGTTCCTTCATATAATCTAATTGAAGCATATGGAATAGTTGCAAAGTCTTGCCCTTTATATGAGTTTAGAATAAATACAATTTGAGAAACTTGTGGAGGAATTTGAGATAAAGTAACTTGGATTACCTCATTATCTAATCCATCATCTCCATCCTCATCTCCAACTAAATCATCTCCTGAATGCATAATTCCAGCATAACTTAAATTACCAAAATATACCACATCTACAGAGTTTCTATTTTCATCAAAAAGTGCGGCTGAAAGGTCTAAATCCACAGCTTCTTTTCTTGTTCCAAAAAAACCTCTTGTTTCAATAACCCCCCAGTTTGCACCTACACAAAAAGAGTTAAGTTTTGAGCCATCACTTTTTTGAAGAGAAATTTTTTGACCTTTTACTAAATTTACTGCCATTCTAATATCCTTTTATACATTTACTCCATACATTTTAGCAAACTCTGCTAAACCTCCATTAAATCCATCTCCAACTGCTTTAAATCTCCACTCTCCATTTTTTTTGTAAAGTTCTCCAAAGTTCATAGCAGTTTCTGTTGAATAGTCCTCATCAAGTTCATATTTTACAATTTCTGAATTTGTGTCTTTATTTACAATTCTAATATATGAGTTATTCACTTGTCCAAAGTTTTGATTTCTTTGTTGTGCTTCGTGAATTGTAACTGTGAAAACTATCTTTTCAACTCTTGGGTCAAGTTTTTCTAAATCTATCTCAATAGTTTCGTCGTCCCCTTCCCCTTCACCTGTTCTATTGTCTCCATGATGAACGATAGCCCCATCTGGCGAAGTTGTTTGATTGTAGAAAATAAACCATTCATCTCCTAACACTTTCCCATCTGCACCTAAAACAAATGCACTTGCATCTAAATCAAAATCTGTTCCTGTATCTGTTACATTTGGGTCCCACCCCAATCCTACAATTATTTTTTTTAGTCCTGGTGCTTCTTTACTTAAACTTACTCTTCCACCTTTGCTTAAACTTACAGCCATCTGTTACTCCTTCTTTTTTTCTTAATTATAACTACTTTTTTATTGTATTGATAGTATAAAAGTAATTATTTTGTAGATGTTGTTACAATTTTACTCATCTCTTTATATCTGTCAATTTTCCAACCTTTTCAAGTTCTTCAATTTCGCATCTATTTTTCACAGATATCATCAATCGAGATATGTCCCGCTTCTTCACCAATTTTTAAAATTGCTAATTTTGAGGAGTAGATTTTAAGGAAGTTTGTTTTAATAGGGAATTTAATGTTTCCATTTTTTTAGATAGAAACTAAGAGAAGAACTCTTAGTCTGCTAAAATTTCATCCAAAGTGATATAATCTCCAACTCTACCTGTCATTGGTTCAATATCTGTATTTACCGGTAAAGTTTTTTTACCTGGTTGCCAACCTGCTGGACAAACTTCCCCTGTTTTATAAGCATGTTGATGAGCTCTGATTTGTCTAATAAACTCTTTTACATTTCTTCCAACTGGCGGTGCTTGAACCTCTTGTGCTACAATAACACCATCTGGATTGATTAAAAATCTACCTCTTAAAGCAAGTCCTGCACCCTCAATCATAACTCCAAATTTTC
>CAZBVR010000037.1:0-12589 GCA_964495415.1 uncultured Nautiliales bacterium | reverse complement strand
CATCAAACAGAGCCAAAGGGGAAACTCCTGTAAAAAACATCTTTTTAAGGAGTGAATCGTTTTCATTTGTTAAGGCTTTTAAAAGTTTAAAAAACTCTTTATAAATAGCTTCTTGTGATGAAACTAACTTTTCATAAAGTGGTTTATCATTTACAAGTAAATCGTTGATAAAATTATCGTATTCATCTATTAGAATATATATTTCTGTATCTGGATTGGTTTGTTTTAAAGATTCAAATACTTTTTTGAGATTCAAATGTGCTGGTTCATATAAATCAATATCAATATTAAAATTATATTGATTAACAAATCTTTTTATAGAAAAGTTACAATCTATTGAAAAATTTTCATCAACATCCCCTTTTGTAGAAACTGCGGAAAAATCGAATTTCATAACACAAAACTTGTTTTTTAAAGGGGTGGGATTTGAATGGATATAAAGCCCTTTTAAAAGGTCAAATTCATTCTCATATTTTTTATTGTAATAAAAATCGAGCATATTTAAAAATAAACTTTTACCAAATCTTCGAGGACGAATTAAATATAAAAAATTCCCATACTCTTCAAGAAGAGGGATATATTTTGTTTTATCGATATAGTAATAGTGTGAAACTACCCTTTTAAAATCACTTAGTCCATATGGTATGTTTTTCATTTAGAACCTTTTTTTGGGTAAATTTTGCTTTTTCTTTACTAAATAGTTTTTTTAGCATATATATCTTTTATGTTTATAACTTTACTTCCCTTTTTTTATCATCTACCCTACTTCCAAAAAGATATATATCTACAAAAAAACTTCATTAAAACTTCTCTTAATTACATCTATATAAATTTTACTAAGCCTCATTTAGGCAAACACCTTATTCTACTAAAAGTATCACAACTACTTGATACCCAACTCTTTTTTTATTAAAGGCTCATTAAAACCACTAATCCATCTATTTTCAATTAAAATTACTGGAATTCCTCCTCCGCCCGTATGTTTTATACAATCCTGTGCGGCTCTTTTATCCTTTGTAACATCTATCTCTCTAAATCTGATTTTATGTTTTTTAAAAAAGTTTTTAGCCTTTACACACCACACACATCCAGGTCCTGTAAAAAGAACTACTCTCTTTTGTCTTTTTTCTCTTTTTTCACTCATCGTTATCCTCCTTCTTTACAACCTTTCCCCACATTAACTTATATTTTCTTCTACAATACTCCAACTCCTCTTGACATATTTTGAGTTGCTGTTGAAGAGTATCTATCGTTTTTCTATCCTCATCGTAAATCTCTTGCATCGACAAAACACTACTTTTCAGAAACTCATTTTCACCCTTCAAAGTATCTATCGTTTCATCTTTTGCATCTAACACCTTTTCGTGAAGAGCCAAAATAGTAGAAATTGTCTTCTCCAAAATAGTTCCATTTTCTGGCTCCTCTATCAACTCAATTTTAGCCATAGGGATTAGTGATTTAGTTCCCTCTTTGGCTTCAATTAAAATTTGATTATTTTCATCTATTGTATGGCTTAGTTTTCCCTCTTCACACAACTTTTTTATCTCTTCTACATCTTTACCAAGAAGTTTAGCAAATTCATCTATACTAAGCCAAGTTTGCATTATAAAATAACCTCTATCTCTGCTGAGTCTGTTTCCACTTTTTTAGCTTTTGCAATTCTATCCTCATACAATTTAGTTGCAAGTTCAGTATCATCAAGTGCCAAAATCTGCATTGCAAGATAAGCCGCATTTACAGCCCCTGCTTTTCCAAGAGCAACAGTTGCAACTGGCATACCTGCTGGCATCTGAACCGTTGAAAGCATAGCATCCATTCCGTCCATTGCTCCACCCTTCATTGGAACCCCAATAACTGGCTTAGTTGTTGTAGCCGCGACTGCTCCTGCCAAGTGAGCTGCCATTCCTGCGGCCGCAATAAACACCTTTGCACCCTTCTCCTCTGCTGTTTTTATATAATTTTTTGTTCTTTCCGGACTTCTATGTGCTGATGAGATAATCAACTCATATGGAACACTAAAATTTTCCAATGTTTTAGCACACTCTTTCATAACTTCATAATCGCTTTTACTTCCCATTATTATACTTACAAATTTCATTACTCCTCTTCCTTTCTTAAAAATGTTAAATGTGGGAGTTTGCAAGGCAACTTAATTGGATTTAAATTTCCACTATGCACCGAGTCCAACTCTTTCCCATTTATAGTTATAATTTTATCAAGTTTTAAATACCATTTGTCACCTTTTTTATAAATTTCCCCAATTTCATTTTTGCAAGGGGAAATCTCCTTTCCATAAGGCAACACAATCTCAATCTCATCTCCCGGATATGTTTTATATTTGCACATAAAACTCTCCTCATCACTATTCACAACTCCACTCACTTGATAATTACCATTAGTTAAAGAGGTTTCGAGATTTTGAGTATTGTGTTTCTCATAAGGTCTTTTAATCAAATATGCATCTGTAAAACCTCTATTTTTCGTTGTATATATCTCTTTTTCATAATTCTCATAATTAAACTTACCACTATAATAATCATCAATTGCCATTCTATAAACTTTTGTAACAACTCCAACATAATAGGGAGCTTTTGTTCTACCCTCTATCTTAATACTATCCACCGCTCCACTCTCTAAAATTTTATCCACATATCTTATTAAATTTAAATCTTTTGAGTTCATTATATAGGTTCCGTCTTCATACTCTTCAAGTTTTAAAAGAGTGCCTGTTTCTGGGTTTTCTGCATAAAGAACATATGGATATCTACAATCATTAGCACAACTACCCTTATTGGCATTTCTTCCAAATTGAAGTGATGAGATTAAACATCTTCCACTATATGCAAAACACATAGCCCCATGCACAAAGGCTTCTATTTCAAGTTCTGGCACTGCATTTTTTATCTCTTTTAAATCATTCAAACTTGCTTCTCTTGCCGCAATAATTCTACTTACTCCATATTCATAATAAGCCTTTGCATCAAGAACATTAAGAGCATTTGCCTGAGTAGAAAGATGAATATCCACATCTGGAGCTAAATTTTTTGCTTCTCTAATAACTCCAAGTGTAGAGATAATCATTGCATCCACTCCAATCTCTGCCAATTTTTTAATATGCTTCTGAATCAATTTTATCTGATTGTTAAAAGGAAATCCATTCACTGTTGCATATATTTTTACTCCTCGCTCGTGGGCATATTTAACAGCTTCCTCAAATGTTTCATAATTAAACTCTTTACCGCTATGACACCTCAATGAGAAATGACTCACTCCTGCATATAAAGCATCTGCCCCATACTCTATTGCTATCTTCAACTTTTCAAAATCTCCCGCTGGAGATAATAATTCAACTTTTTTCATTTCACAATTCCTATTCTATTTTTTTGATGCAAATTTAGCAATCAAGGCCTCTAAATCATCCTCTTCTACAATATCATTGGTAGAATCTCCATGAATATGTCGAGCTGAACTAACTCTTTTGTTATCATCAATTCTACCCTCAAAAATTCTATTCATATATTTTAACAACTCTCTCATTATATTGATAACTCTTTCTATTTTTTGTCTGTGAATATCTTGAAACTGCATAATATCCATAGCCATCATTATATTATCAGTTGCATTTTGAGAATTTTCAATCGATTCATTTATTAACTCAATCATCTCCTCAATTTTCTCTTTCTCTTCTGAAAAAGTTTTGATATGAGAAAATTTTTCAGACAACTTTTCAAACAACTCTTTATGTTCATTTAAAAACTCTGAAACCTTGTTTAAATTTTCCTCATTTTCTGACATTGCATTTGATATTTCGTCCATAATATCCAATATCTCTGTTGCTTTCTCTTCACTCTCTTTTGTAACCTCATCAAGTTGAGAAACAACTTTATGGTCATCTGTGGCTGGGGGAGGATAAACTCCATCACTCTTTTTTGGGTCAATAGGACCTACCTCTTTTGGTAACTCCTCTTCTTCTAACTGCTCCAACTCCATTTCATTGCTCATTAAAGCATCTAACTCTTCTTGTGTCATAGCACACTCCTATATTATCACTAATAAATTGATTTTATTTTTAAATTATAGCAAAAATAATAAGATAGTAGAAAAAAAGAGAGAAAAAAGGAGAAAGCTTATCTTACAATCTCTCCTCTATAAGCGGCTATTCCATAGGTTAAATTTCCAATATGAGGAAAATCTGGTTGCTGTTGAAGAACTCTCTGAACATAAGCACTCCTACTTCCAACATGACAATATAAAATCCAAGGCTCATCTTTGTATGGCATCACCTCTTCAAGTGCTACATAAAAATTACTTGTAGGAACTAAGAAATCTGCCCCTTTTATTCTTCCCATTTGCCATTCAAAAGGCTCTCTAATATCAAGTAATTTAAATTTTACCATTCCTTTATCTCTTGCTTTTAATAAAAGTTCCAACTCCTCTCCACTAAGTTGAGATTTAGCTAAAATCTCCTCGATTTGAGCCTTGCTAAAACCCTCTATCTTTGTTTCGTGATGCTCCTCTTTTTGAAGGGCTTTATTAGCATACTCCTCAGTGCAAAAAATTCCGCAATGACATACACCCTCTTCTGGTATCTCTTTCTCAATTGCAGGTTTGCAAGGACAGATTCTATCATTCTTATTGAATTGTGGCACAAAACAGGGACAATATCTTTTTCCGTAAAGGAGTTTATTGTTTGTAAGTCCTTTTATAATTCTATCCACAACCGCATCATCTGGATTAAATTTCCAATTGAATTGTTTAATTACTTTGTTAGCAAACTCCTCAGTTTTAATCATCTCATCTTGAAACTCTTTGCTATTTATATCAATAGTCATTATTTATCCCCTTTTACAAAAATTCCACAATGACACATTCCTTGATTTGGAATTTCTTCATTTATAGCGGGTTTGCAAGGACAGATTCTATCATCAGCACTTTTATATTTTCCATTCTCTTCCACTACCATAAAACAAGGACAAAATCTTTTTCCATATAACAGCTTATTTCGTGTAAGTCCCATAATAACAGTATCAACTATCTCTTTATCATCATTAAATTGCCAACCTCTTGACTCTACAACTTTTTCAACAAATTTAATTGTTTTCTCTTTTTCAGTTTTAAACTCTTCACTATTCATATCAATCGCTTTTAACATCTAAAAAATCCTTTTTTCTTTTTATTTTATCATATTTTGCAAAATAAGACAATAATTATCTGAAATTATTTAAAAAATTTAAAAGAAAATTTCTATTTACTCTTGACATACGATTTTTTTTTATGTATAATTCTACTCCGAAAGTTGGGGTATCGCCAAGCGGTAAGGCAGCAGGTTTTGGTCCTGCCATTCGGAGGTTCGAATCCTTCTACCCCAGCCACTAATTTACTCCATTCTGTCGCGGGGTGGAGAAGTCAGGTATCTCGTCGGGCTCATAACCCGAAGGTCGTAGGTTCAAATCCTACCCCCGCAACCAAAAATCAAAAAAAATGTTTTGTTATCTTAAAAAGAGTGAAATAATGTAACTCCCTCCTAATGTTAAAATTATCAATAAATTAAATATCGCAAAATGTTTAAAATTTTCCCTACTTCCCACAAAATAACTATAAGTTAATTTAGCCAACTGATTTGTAACAGTAGCAATCAAAATCCCCCATATTGCAGTATTTTCATCAAGACCATTTAGAGCATATTTGCTAAGTGAGATAGTTATTGCATCTACATCTGTAATTCCTGCAATAAAAGAGACAATTAAAGTTCCGCTATCTCCAAAATAGTTATGGGCTACTTTTACTCCGGCAAATATCACTCCAAAAATTATACCATATTTAAAACTCTCCCATAATTCCAAGGGATTTTTAAACTCTATCTTCTCAAAATTTTGGGAATAATTATTCTTAGTTAAATAATAGATATAAACCCCGCCAACAAAAGCACTAAAAATAAATGGAATAGCTAACTTATAAAAAAGATGAAAATTAAAGATAGATATCCAGATAAAAACTCTTATTAACATAATTGCATTTGCCAAGTTTATTGCAATAGCAGTATGTTTAGATAAAGAGGGAACAGCCTTTGACTTTTGAGAAAAAGTGATTGTAGTAGCAGTGCTTGAAGCAATTCCTCCAATAATACCGGCAAGATAGATTCCTCTGTTTCCCCACACTTTATTTAAAATATATCCTAAAAAGGAAACTCCACTAAGCAACACAACAAAAAGCCATAACTCATATGGATTGATTAAGTTAAACTTATCTATGTAGTGATTTGGTAAAATAGGCAAAACTATAAATGTTATCAACAAAAATGTTACAGCCGCATTTAAATCTGTTTTTGAAATATAGGTTTCATAACTTGTTAAAGTTCCTTTGATATTTAAAAGCACCACAACAGCAACTGCTATAAATATGGTAAGTTCTAAATTTTTACTAAGTAGCATACCGAGTAGATAGGTGGCAATTAAACTAATCTCCGTAGTAATTCCCTTCGATTTTTTATCCTTAGAGTTTAAATAATATCCAAAGGCTATTAAAATCACTATTCCATAAAATGGATTAAAAGAGAGATAAGTAGAGATATAACCTATTAAACTAACTAAACTAAAAGTCCTTGCCCCTGCTAAATCAGTCTCTTTTTTGTAAATATTGTGAAGTTCTCTTTGCAAACCTATAATAAAGCCGATTATAATAGAGATAAATATCTTTATATATTCGTTGTCCATATAACACCCTTATTTTTTGTATTATTATATCATAAAGGAACAAAATGAGATATTTAGTTTTATTTATAGGTTTATTGCTATTTGGATTTGATAATTATAGAGTAAATATAGATATTGATAGCAACAAATGGCATATCGATGAAAGGTTTCATCATAGTTTTAATGGTAAAGTTTGGAAAAACATTCCAATATCTTATAAAGAAAAAATTAAAAATATAAAAGTATATATAGACAATAAAAAAGTTAAATATCACACCTTAAAAAAAGACAAAATTTTTATAATAGAATTTTTTGCCAAAGGAGAGCATAATTTTCACATTGAATATGATTTTATAAGTTATGAAAATCCAATTACACTTGTGCCTATTTGGTGGAGAGAAAAAGCACAAGATATAGTCATAAATATAAAGGCTAAAAAGGTAAAAAATATAAAAGTTATCTCAAAACCTCCTGCAAACATTGAAAAAATAGGAAACAATTATTTAATAACATTAGATAAATTGACATCATATAATTTACAAATAGAGATAACCCCTGCTTTTGATATATACAATTATACTGGGTATATATTATTACTTCTTTATATTTGTATAGCTATGATACTATATTTTGCTCAGTTTTATTCAAAAAAAATTGTTACAAATCCACCTTTTCCACCAATAGATACAGGTTTTATTTATCACAAAAAATTAACAGTTATGGATGTGGTAATTTATCACATAACCTCAATGAAAGAGGTTGATTTAAATCTTATTAAAAATTTAGAAAAAGAGCTTACTGAAAAATATAAATTTAATAAAATATTTTTTTATGTTAGTTTATTATTTATAATCCCTTTATATTTTTATACTCTTATTCATTCTGATATAGAAAACATTGTTATTTCAATTATTTTATTTTTTTCTATAAGAGTAGAGTTTTTTGAACCTAGTATAAAATTTGCTTTTGATAACTTTATAACAGTGGTAATATTTTTTACAATAGTTGTATTCTCAATAGATATAAATTTACAAAGCAATATCTATCCAATCACTTTTATGCTTACATTAACTTTTCTATTTAAAGATAATATATCATTATTTGATAAAAATTTACAAAAACTCAGAGCTTACAAAAATTACTTAAAAAAATTAGATTTTAATGATTTAAAACAACTATATGAAAAAGATAATACAATTTTAGATAAAATTTTTCCATATATCTTGATTTTTAAGTTAAAACATCTTTTGAAAATATATGAAGATATGAATTATATAATCCCTACTTGTAATAAGCCTATAAAATGCATAGAAGAACTAAAAAATAAAATCACACCACTATTTAGAGAAAAAGAAAAAGAGGAAAAACTCTCCCAACTTTGACACTTCAAATCAAAGAAAAGCCTTAAATCAGGTAAATAAAAAATAAAAGTTGGGAAAATAAGCCACAAAAGAGTGGCTAAGAAAAAAGAAGTTGCAATGTTCTATATGGGATATACAAAAAAAGGAGGGGGAAATAAATAAATATAAACTATATTGCATAATAAAAATAATAAATAAAATAAATTCGTAATTTGGGATATGGGATATATGAATGGCGGAGCAGACGGGACTCGAACCCGCGACCCTCGGCGTGACAGGCCGATACTCTAACCAGCTGAGCTACTGCTCCATTTATCATATATTTGCAATCGTTTAAATTTTATTTAAATGGTGGTCGCTACTGGGCTCGAACCAGTGACCCTCAGCTTGTAAGGCTGATGCTCTCCCAACTGAGCTAAGCGACCAAAAGGTGGTGACCCCTACGGGACTTGAACCCGTGTCGCCGCCGTGAAAGGGCGGTGTCCTAACCGCTAGACGAAGGGGCCAACCTGTTTTAGGACATTCTATTCATCTTTCGATGTTTTCACTATTTAAATGGTGACCCGTGTTGGATTCGAACCAACGGCCCATTCCTTAAAAGGGAATTGCTCTACCGACTGAGCTAACGGGTCAAAATTGATTTTCTCTTTCAATCAATTTGTGAGTGGAATTATATATAAAAAAAGATACTATGTCAATACTTTTCAGAAAAAAATTTGCAAAAAAACTAATTTTTAATGATTTTTCTCATTTTTACCATAATTTCTACAATTTTTTTGAATACTTTTACTGCACTTTGAGATGCAAAATAATGTTTTTTATCTGGCTTTACAACTAAAACTCCTATTGTATATTTATGTTGATATCTATCATCTACAAAACCTATAAAAGAGGAGTTATAAAACTCTTTATTATAACCTCCTTCACTACTAATTCTTGCTGTTCCAGTTTTTCCAGCTATAAACAAGCCATCTATATTAGTTCTTCTTGCCGTTCCCTCTAAAACAACCCTTCTTAAAACATTTAAAACCTTTTTTGCAATATCGGGAGCCAAAACAACCCTCTCCTCTCCTACAACTTCTCTATCTCCATAACTTTTTGTAATTTTTGGAGTAACCATTATTCCATTATTGTTAAAAGAGTTATAAGCTTTTAAAAGTTGAATTAAATTAACTCTTAATCCATAACCAAATGAATTACTTGCCCTGTGTATTTTATTTGATAACTCCTTAGCAGAAAAGAGAAACCCTCTATACTCAAATGGTAAATCTATACCACTCTTTTTTCCAAATCCAAAACTTAATAAGCCATCTCTAAACTCTGAGGGAGTTAATTTTAAACCAAGTTGAGAAAAAACTATATTACTTGAATGGACAACTGCATCAATAACACTCAACTCTTTAAATTTCTCATCATCATAAATTGTAAAGTTTCTTGAAAATCTATAAGCCCCATTGTAAGCATTAAATTTGTCAAAAAGCGAAACCTTTCCAAGTTTTAGCAGATTGGCTAAAATTATAGGTTTCATTACACTCCCCGGCTCATATGTGTATTGAATAAAACCTATTGTTAAATTAACAAGCTCCTTCTGAGAAAGATGGTTTGGATTATATCTGTTTGAGGTAGCAATTGCTCTAATTTTTCCAGAATTGCTTTCCATTACCACTGCCATTACTTGTTGAGCTTTTAACTGCTCCTTAAATTGGTCTAAAATTTTTTCAATTTTTTTTTGTAAAACAAAATCTATATTCAGTTTTACATTATCCCCATCAATTCTTGGCTTAACAATTGTTGAGCTGTCATAAATTATATTATTTCTAACATCCCTAACTCCCTTTATATAGCCATTCTGTTTAGGTCTCAATATCTCCTCATAATATCTCTCTATTCCAATCGTGCCCATCACTTTTTTTAACTCTTTATTATATCTTATAAGCCCTAAAACAGGCTCCAAACTATCTTGAAAAGGATATTTTCTTACTGACTTTTTTTCATATATATCCAATCCATAAATCAAATTACTATTTCCATTTACAGAGTTAAAAACCTTTTTTAATGTTAAAACTTTTGAAAGATATTCAAGCCTTGTTTTTTGATTAAATTTTATCTCTTTTAAAAGTAGGACAACACTTCTATTGGTATCAATTTTTTTTAAAAAGTAACTTTTCGCTTTATCTGTATAGATTGATAAAAGAGTTGCAAACAACTCCTTTTTATTTTTATTTATATATTGTGGTCTTACAGTTACATTATAAACTTTATGATTATAACTCAAAAGATAGTTATCATCTGAATATATTTTACCTCTAATTGCTAAATCTCTTTTTGTAAGTGTAATACTTGTAAAATATGGAGGTTTGTGAGTTGCTAAATAATACATTCTCAAAAGAAAAATAGTCAGCAAAAGAAAAATAATTATATACAACACTCCTATTTTGAAAGTTATCTTTTCTTGATGCTCTTTATATCTCCTCATCAGTTAATAGCAATAAACTTATATCTGAATTTTAGATAATTCTTTATAAGCATTGATAGCTTTATTTCTAACTTCTAACATCATCTGCATCTTCATATCAGCCTTTTCAATTGCTATATTGGCTTTTGCTAAATCCTTAACACTTCCCGTAGCAATATCAACCTCAGCCTTTTCCGCATCTTTCATTACTTTATTAGTTTCTTCCAACTCATTTTTTAACATACTTTCAAAATCCACCCCACTTTTATTGGAGTTAATTTTATTATTGTTATTATTATTTACACTATTATTATTATAAATTCCATTTACATTATTCAAATTTAATCCCATTTTCTATCCTTTTAAAATAGTGATAGCTGTATTCGCCATATTTTTAGCACTTTGAAAGGCGACCACATTTGCCTGATAACTTCTTGTTGCTTCTATTAAATCGGACATTTCAACAACTGGGTTAATGTTTGGATATGCTACATATCCATTTTTATCTGCATCTGGATGATTGGGTTGATATTTTAAAATAGGTTTTGAATCATCTCTCACCACTTTATCAACAATCACACTCATAGTTAGAGGCTTAGCTTCTGCACCATCTAACCCCTTTTCATCCAAAGGATTTTCATATTTTAAAAAAGTTTTATCCTCTAAACTTCTATTCAACTCTTTATCAAAATCCACCGCTCTAAACACAACCTCTTTTCTTCGATAAGGTCCTCCCTCATCTGTTCTTGTAGTGTTAGCATTTGCGATATTGCTTGAAATTATATTGATTCGAAATCTTTGAGCAGATAATCCATATCCACTAATATCAAAACTACTTAAAAAACTCATATTCTAATCCTCTTTTTAAATGTTTTTAGTTGAACTTATCACCGCTTTAAAAATCTGAGACTCTTTTTTGAGAGCTTCAACTACGGCATTATACATTACACTATTTTTACTTAATTCAGTCGTTTCTACATCTAAATCCACATCGTTACCATCATTTCTACTAAGATGCCCATCTCTAAAAAAGATAGTTGGTTTATACTCAGAATCTTCGTTAGGTTGAATCATTTTACTATCTGTAATTGCTAACTCCAACTTTTTCTCTTTTTCACCACCAAACTCCTCCTCTGCTTTTTTCATAAGAGCAGTTTCAAAATCGATATCTCTTGATTTATAAAAGGGAGTATCCACATTAGCAATGTTACTCGAAATCAAATCTTGTCTAATCGCTCTTGCACTAATAGCACTTTCCATATATTTAAAAGAGTTAGTTATCTCAAAACTCATATTCTTTCTCCCTGCTTTTTTATTATCAAATTTAAGCAAATTTTATTCCACCTTTAAAATATAATTATATCACAATTAAGCAAAACAGCAAAAATATAAAATCAATATAGTTAATAAAACTTATTACTAAATAATAATTTTTTTCTTGATAAAAAATTATCTTTTAAATATAATTACACTACAAAAACAACTTGAAAAAGTGTAAAACTAAATTTAGGAGCTGAAAATGGCTTGCGAAAAAGATACAAAAACAGCTGTTGAAGAAAATAGCAAAATCGAAAAAGAGAAAAAGGAGAATGGAATGGAAAATAATACAGAAGCAGGAGTATTAGTTTTAAAAGAGATGCCAGAATTTCAAGCGGAAGCTTACAATGCAGAGACTGGACACTACACAGAAGTATCGAGCGAAGATTACAAAGGAAGTTGGAGTGTAATCTGTTTCTATCCAGCAGATTTTACATTTGTATGTCCAACTGAGATTGCAGCAATGAATGCACATTTAGATGTTATCAGCGGAGAATTGGGATGTAAAGTATTAGCAGTATCAACAGATACTAAATTCTCACACAAAAGATTTGTTGAAACTGAACCTTTGTTAGAAGGTTTAAAATTAACAATAGCAGCAGACCCAACAGGAGATATCACAAGAAAATTTGGAGTTATGATTGAGGGTGCAGGACTTGCTTTAAGAGGTAGATTTTTAATCAATCCAGATGGTGTTATTGTAGCACAAGAGGTTCAAGCACCGCCAGTTGGAAGAAATGTAAAAGAGTTTATTAGACAAATCA
>CAZBVR010000036.1:0-14252 GCA_964495415.1 uncultured Nautiliales bacterium | reverse complement strand
TTTTGTAAGCCTACAATAAAACTTGCAAGTGATAGAGATGCTTTACAAGAGTTAGTTAAAAGTGGGCATAAAAATGTGATGTTTGGTAGCGACTCAGCCCCTCATCCTCTAAAAAATAAATATAAAGGAGCCGCAGGTATTTTTTCAGCTCCAATCATTCTTCCAGCTCTTGCTGAGTTTTTTGAGGGAGATAGGGATAAATTACAAAGGTTTATAAGTGATAATGCTATAAATAATTTTGATTTAAAAGTTATAGATAAAAAAATTGAAATAGTAGAAGAAGAATGGGTGGCCCCTAGAATGGTAGGTGAAGTAGTGCCTATGTGGGCAGGGAAAAAATTTAGTTTTAGGGTGAAGTAGTGAAGCAGTTGTCATTATTTGAAGATTATTTTGAACTTCATAATAGAAGGTATATTGGTAATAAATATAAACTTTCTAAATGGATTTTTGAGATAATTGAAAAAGAGAGTAGCAGTTTTAACTCTTTTGTGGATTTGTTTGCTGGAACTGCTTCTCTATCCGCGGTTGCAATAAAAAAATATAACAATATCATTATAAATGACTTTCTATATTCTAATTATGCCATTTATAATGGATTTTTTTTGAATGAGGAATATGATGAGGTTAAATTAAATAAATTAGCTAAAAAATATAATAGTTTAGATATCAAAGAGGATAACTATTTTTCTATAAATTTTGGAGGAAAGTATTTTAGCAATAAATCAGCAAAACTTATTGGTTATATTAGAGAGGATATAGAAAAAGAGGATTTAACAAAAAAGGAGTATTATATTCTCTTATCTTCACTTATCTATTCAATAGATAAAATAGCAAATACAGTAGGACATTATGATGCATATTTTAAAAAATCTAAAATAGAGGATAATTTTGTTTTTAAACTAATAAAACCTTTTAAAATAGAAAAGAAAGTAACTATTTTTAGAGAGGATGCTAATAGTTTGGCTAAAAAGATAGAAGCGGATTTAGTTTATATTGACCCGCCATATAATTCCAGACAATATAGTAGATTTTATCATCTATTAGAAACACTTACAAAATGGGATAAACCTAAACTTTATGGCACAGCACTAAAACCACCACCAGAAAATATAAGTGATTATTGTAAAGTGAGTGCAAAAGATAGATTTCAAGATTTGATTAAAAATTTAAAAACTAAATATATAGTTGTATCTTACAATAATACTTATAATCCTAAAAGTAACTCTTCTAAAAATAAAATTGAGTTAAAAGAGATTGAAGAGATTTTAAGCAATAAAGGGGAGTTAAAAACTTTTTCTATAGATTATAAACATTTTACAACTGGTAAAACAGATTTTTCTCAACATAAAGAGTATCTTTTTGTAACAAAGGTAAATAATGGATAAAATTGTAAGGTCGCCACTTTTTTATGTAGGGGATAAATATAAGCTTATAGATGAAATAAAGGGTTTCTTTCCGAAAAATATAGACACTTTTATAGAGCCATTTTTGGGTGGGGGAACTGTTTTTTTGAATGTAGAAGCAAATAGATATCTATTAAATGATATAGATACTCATTTGTATAATTTACATAAATTTTTGTATCATTCTCATCAATATGGATTTGATAATTTTATTGAGAATGTTTTGAAAGTGATAGATGATTATGGTTTATCAAAATCATTTTATGAAGACATTGTTCCTATTTCTCTTAAAAAAGAGTTTAAAAAAACATATTATGCTAAATTTAATAAAGATGGATATAATAATTTAAAAAAAGAGTTTAATAAAAATAAAAATTATCTATTTTTGTATCTTTTAGTGATTTTTGGATTTAATAGGATGATTAGATTTAATTCAAAAGGGGAATTTAATGTTCCAGTTGGAAATGTTGATTTTAATAAGAATGTTTTTAATTCATTACGGGCATATTTTGAATTTGTAAAAAATAGAAATATAAAATTTTTTAATTTAGATTTTAAAGAGTTTCTACAAAATATAGAGTTGAAAAAAGATGACTTTATCTATTTAGACCCTCCATATCTAATAACATTTAGTGAATATAACAGATTATGGAATGAGGAGAAAGAGAAACAACTTTTAGAACTTTTAGATTTGATAGATAAAGAAGGGATTAAATTTGCTATATCAAATGTAGTTTTTTATAAAGAGAAAGAGAATACAATTTTTTTAAAATGGCTTAAAAAGTATAATTGTGTAGAGATAAAAAGTAATTATATAAGTTATCACAATAATTCTAAAAAAAGAATAAAAGAGGTATTAGTATTTAATTATTAAAGGTGCTAAAATGAGATTAAAATATAAACAAATGGCATTTGACACATCTGTAAGAAATCCTGAAAGATTTATAGAGATATTAAGTGTTATTGTGAAATTTGAAGGCGTTATTTTAAATGATGAAAATCTTTTAACGATTGTTTCAACTCTTTATAAAGAGAATATAGTAACAAGTAAAAGGATAGATACAAATAAAAATATAGATGAAATTAAAAAGTTAGTAATAGAAGTTAATGAAACAAGAAAAGCAGATGGTGGTTTTCCAGGTGGATATCAATCAAGATTTTGGACATATATGAGAACTTTATCTGAGCTTGGATTTGTTTATGCACGATATAATAAAGAGTTAAAACTATCTAACATTGCAAAAAAGTTAGTAGATAGAATAATTGATGAAGAGGAAGCCTTTTCTATTCAAACAATTAAACATAATAGAAAATCTCCCTATAGAAAGGTTTTGAATGATTTTAATTTTTTTAAATTTATATTAAAAATTTTACTTAAAAAAGAGAGATTATCTTATGAGCAATTTGTAGTAGCAATGTTTAGTAAAGATGGAGATGTGAATAATTTTTTAAAACTAATAAATAATTATAAATTTAATGATGAGAATGAAACATATGAATTTCTAAAAGATAGATATGGAGTATCAACTAATTTTCAAACAACTATGCATGATTATCCAGATGTAGTAAGGAGAATGTTTATTATTAGCGGATTTGTAACTATTAGATATAAGGGTAAAAAATTTATAGAAGTAAATAAAAATAGATTAGATTATATAAAAGAGTTGTGTAGTGTGAATTTTAATTTAACTCAGAAAGAGAAAGAAGATGAGTGGGAATTTTTTAAAAAAATGTCTATTGAAAATCCGTTTATAGAGATAGCTCAAAAATATAGAAAAAGTTTAAATGCAATCAATTATACAAATCAACTCTATAATATCATAAATGAGTATAAAATAACAGAAGATATTATTATAAAAAGTATATTAGGGATAGGTAAAAAGAAAAAAGAGATTATAGAAGAGTTCAAAGAGATACCAGAACCGCTGAAATTGGAATTTTATATCTCTATTTTAATCGCTATTAGATATAAAGATATGATTATTAAACCAAACTATAAAGCGGACCATTTAGGAAAACCATATTCACATGCACCAGGTAATATGGGAGATATTGAAGTTTATAAAGGGGAATTATATTGGCTTATAGAAGTAACTTTAATAAGAAATAAAAATCAACAACTAAACAATGAAACAACATCTGTAATTAGACATCTTTTAAATACTCAATACAAATTGTTATATTTATCATTAGTTGCTCCTATTATACATCAAGATACAAGGGAGTTTTTTGATATTTCTATTATAAAATTACAAAGTCAAAATAGGAAATTATTTATCAAACCATATTCAATAGAAGATTTTATAAGTGAAAATGATAATTTAGCTGATATGGAAAAGTATAGCAAAGAGGTGTTTGACAAATTTAGAAAAATTTTGTGTAAGGATATATAAACAAGAACAAAGGAGAAAAAAAAATGGCAGAATTAAAGTATCTCCCAGCAGGGATAAGGCTTCATATAAAAGAGTTAGTTTATAAGGTAACAAATAGTTTAAATGAAAGATATTATATTTCATTCAAGAATATAGCAGATGGTTTAAAAGCGGAAAAAATTTTAAAGGAGAAGGAAATAGAGTTCAAATCTATTCCTGTGCCGGATGATATTTTTGAAGAGTGTGGAGTTTCAATTTTGGTAGATGAGTATGAAAATATCAGAGATATATTGAAATCTAACTCAATAGAGATAGAAGTTTTTGAATATAAAGAGAATAGAGCGGTTAAAATTTATAGTAATTTTTCTTAATTTTGTTATAATATCAACAAAAAACAAAAGAAGAAGGATATTGTGTTGGAAAAAGTCCAGATAGCGATAAAAAAAGATGGAGCGATAATTGATATTCAAACAGCGACAGCGAAAAAGATAGAGGGAGGAGAACCTATCTATTTTGATAATTCTCCTGAGAGTTTAGAGGTTATAAGACATTCGACTGCTCACCTTATGGCTCAAGCGATTGAAGAGTTATTTCCGGGGACCAAATTTTTTGTAGGACCAGTAGTTGATGGAGGTTTCTATTATGATATGAGAATTGCAGGGGATTTTAGTGAAAAAAATCTAAAACAGATTGAAAAGAAAATGCAACAGATAGCAAAAAAGAAGGCTCCAATTGAGAGATATGAGATAACAAAAGAGGAAGCGATTGAAAAGTTTAAAGATGATGATTTAAAATTGGAGGTTTTAAAGAAAATTCCAGATGAGGTTGTTTCTATCTATAAACAGGGAGAGTGGGAAGACCTATGTCGAGGACCACATTTACCACATCAAGGATTGATAAAGGCTTTTAAACTTCAAAGAGTAGCAGGAGCATATCTTGGAGGTGATAGCAATAGAGAGATGCTTACAAGAGTTTATGGAACCGCTTTTGCAGATAAAGAAGCCTTATCAAACTATCTAAATATGTTAAAAGAGGCTGAAAAAAGAGACCATAGAAAACTTGGAAATGAGATGGAGTTATGGTTTTTTGATGAGAAAGTTGGACCGGGGCTTCCAATTTGGCTACCAAAAGGAGCCTTGTTAAGAAGTAATCTTGAAAAGTTACTATTTAGGGCTCACATTATAAGAGAGTATGAGCCAGTAAGAGGTCCAGAGATTTTGAAAAGTGATATGTGGAAAATATCGGGGCATTATCAAAACTATAAAGAGAATATGTATTTTACCACTATTGAAGATGATAATGCTGAGTATGGTATCAAGCCTATGAACTGCCTAGCTCATGTGAAAATTTTTGATTATAAAATTAGAAGTTATAAAGATTTACCTTTAAAACTATTTGAGTTTGGAACTGTGCATAGACATGAAAAGAGTGGAGTTTTACACGGGTTATTGAGAGTTAGAGAATTTACTCAAGATGATGCTCATATATTCTGCACTCCGGAACAGATAGAAAAAGAGGTGATAGAGGTATTAAGTTTTGTAGATAAAATTATGCACACATTTGGGTTTGATTATGAAATGGAGATATCTACAAGACCTGAAAAAGCTATTGGTAATGATGAGATATGGGAGATTGCAACTGAAAGTTTAAAAAAGGCTCTTGATAATCTTGGAAAAGTTTATGGAATTGATGAAGGTGGAGGAGCTTTTTATGGACCGAAAATAGATATCAAAATCACTGATGCTATTGGAAGAAAGTGGCAATGTGGAACTATTCAAGTAGATTTTAACTTACCGGAAAGATTTGACATTCACTACATAGATGAAAATAATGAGAGAAAAAGACCTGTTATGTTGCATAGAGCCATTATTGGAAGCTTTGAAAGATTTATTGCAATTTTAACAGAGCATTATGCGGGAGAGTTTCCTCTATTTGTTGCACCGGTTAAAGCGATATTTGTTCCTATTGGAGAGGAGCATGTAGAGTTTTGTAAAATGATTCAAGAAGAATTACTTTTTGACGATATAAAGACTGAAATATATGCGGGAAATGACTCTTTAAATAAGAGAATTAGAAAGGCTGAGAAAGAGAGAGTGCCTTATGTAGTTATTATTGGAGATGAAGAAGTAAAAAATAGCAGTGTGGCTATTAGAGACAGACGAAAGAAAGAAAAATATAACTTATCAAAAGGTGAGTTTGTATCAAAAATAAAGGAAGAAAATGAGGTTAAGCTATGAGTAAAAAAGAGAATGTGATTATGAATGAAGATGTGTTGAATTTAAGTAGAGAGGTGAGATGTATTGCAGAAGAGGGAGAGTTGGGAATTATTCCTACAAGTGAAGCTCTTGACAAAGCATATGAAGCGGGGTTGGATTTGGTAGTAGTGGCTCCACAAGCAAAGCCACCAGTTGCTAAAATAATGGATTATGGAAAATATAAATATCAGCAAGATAAAAAGAAAAAAGAGGCAAAAAAGAAACAAGTTAGAATTGATGTGAAGGAGATAAAATTCACTTCAAAAATCAATCAGCATGATATAGATTATAAGGTGAAACATGCTATCGAATTTTTAGAAAAAGGGAAGCATGTTAAATTTAGAGTATTTTTAAGAGGTAGAGAGATAGCTACTCCAGAAGCGGGATTTGATGTAATTAACAGAGTTTGGGAGATGGTTAAAGAGTATGCAGACAGAGATAAGCCACCAAAACTTGAAGGTAATCATATAAATATGCTTGTTACTCCAAAGAGAAAAAAGTAAAATCTACTTTTTCTCTTTATCTATTCGAGGAAGGGTGATACCTTTCTGTTTTAGATATTTACCCCCTTTATCTCCATAACTTATTTCACACATTTCATCAGCACCTATAAATAGCAGTTGAGCAATACCCTCATTTGCATAGATTTTAGCCGGAAGAGGAGTTGTGTTTGATATCTCAATTGTTATATGTCCCTCCCATTCCGGTTCAATAGGAGTAACATTTACGATAATTCCACATCTTGCATAAGTAGATTTTCCTACACATATTGCTAATACATCTCTTGGCATCTTAAAATACTCCACACTTCTACATAGAGCAAAACTATTTGGAGGAATGATACAATCTCCTTTTACTTCTACCACATTTTTTTTGTCAAAATTTTTTGGATCAACTATTGTGCTATTTACATTAGTAAAAATCATAAACTCATCACTAACTCTAATGTCATATCCGTAACTGCTAACTCCATAACTTACAATCCCTTCTCTTACTTGTTTTTCTGAAAATGGAGTTATCATCTCAAACTCTTTTGACATTGTTCTAATCCATTTATCCGATTTAATACCCATAATCTACCTTTTTTTTAATAAAATTATAACATTTTATGTTAAAATTAGAAAAAACATAAGGAGAATTTAATGACATTCAGTGAAATTAAGGAACTTATAGAACTATTTGATAAAAGTGAGCTTTCATCACTTAACATAAAAGATAAGGATTTTAGAATAGAGTTGCAAAAGGGAGGAGTTGTTGAGATGCCTGTTGCTACTACAATCAATACACCATCAACTCAGCAAGTTTCAGTTCCTGTTGTTGAAAACAGAGAAATTGAGGTAAAAGAGGATAAAGTTGAAGCAGATGTGGAATATATTAAATCTCCAATGGTTGGAACTTTTTATGAAGCACCTTCACCAGATAGTCCTCCATATGTTAGAGTTGGAGATAAAGTAAGAGCAGGACAAGTTGTTTGTATTGTAGAAGCGATGAAAATTATGAATGAGATTCAGGCAGAGTTTGATTGTGAGATTTTAGAGGTATTGGTAGAGAATGGACAAGCGGTAGAGTTTGATACTCCACTATTTAAAGTGAAAAGAGTTTAAAATGGGTAAAAAGATAGAAAAAATTCTTATTGCAAACAGGGGAGAGATTGCTTTAAGGGCTTTGAGAACTATTAAAGAGATGGGAAAAGAGGCTGTTGTTGTTTATTCCAAAGCTGATAAAGATGCAAGTTATGTAAAGTTTGCAGATTTGGCTGTTTGTATTGGAAAAGATGTTTCTACTACTTCCTATTTAAACATTCCAGCAATAATTTCAGCAGCTGAATTAGCTAATGTAGATGCAATTTTTCCAGGTTATGGATTTTTGAGTGAAAATCAAGACTTTGTAGAGATTTGTGAGGCTCATAACATTAAGTTTATTGGTCCAAGTATAGAAAATATGAAACTAATGTCAGATAAATCAAAAGCGAAAGAGGTTATGAAAAAAGCGGGAGTTCCAGTTGTCCCAGGAAATGATGGAGCTTTAAAAGATGAAAAAGAGGCCAAAAAAGTTGCTTCTGAGATAGGATATCCAGTTATTTTAAAAGCGGCTGCCGGAGGTGGTGGTAGAGGAATGAGAATTGTTGAAAGAGAGGAGGAGATTGAGAATGCTTTCATTTCAGCAAGTAATGAAGCTCTTACAGCCTTCGGTGATGGAACTATGTATATTGAAAAATATATTAGAAATCCAAGACATATTGAAGTTCAGATTTTAGCAGATAAATATGGTAATGTAATTCATATTGGAGAGAGAGATTGTAGTTTGCAAAGAAGACATCAAAAGTTGATAGAGGAGAGTCCAGCTATTTTATTGGATCAAGAAACAAGAAAGAAGTTATTGCAAACCGCAGTAAAAGCCGCAAAAGAGATAGGATATCAAAGTGCAGGAACTTTCGAATTTTTGGTTGATGCTGATAAAAACTTCTATTTTATGGAGATGAATACAAGATTGCAAGTTGAGCACACAGTTAGTGAAATGGTAAGCGGATTGGATATTATTGAGTGGATGATAAGAGTAGAAGAGGGTGAAAAGATACCTAATCAAGAGGAGATTGTCTTAAAAGGTCATTCGATTGAGTGCAGAATTACCGCAGAGGACCCAGAGAAGTTTTATCCTACACCAGGGAAAATTACTCATTTAATTACTCCGGGTGGAAGAAATGTAAGAGTTGATTCTCATATCTATTGTGGTTACACTATACCAAAATTTTATGACAGTTTAATTGCGAAACTGATTGTATGGGGCGAAACAAGAGAACGAGCAATTGCTAAAATGAAAGAAGCTTTAAGAGAGTTTGAAATAGAGGGAATAAAATCAACTATCGATTTTCATTTGAAAATGATGGATAATCCAGATTTTATAACAAACAATTTTGATACTAAGTATTTGGAGAAAAAATAGTTTTTCTCCTTTCTATATTTTTAGTGATTCAATCGCTTTTTTATAATCATTTTTAAAAACATAACTTCCAGCAACTACAATATCAACCCCAGCTTTTTTTAACTCTTCTATATTTTTATCGCTTACTCCACCATCAACCTCAATTAAGCAGTTCGGATTTATCTTTTCTATCATTTTTTTGAGTTGTTTTGTTTTCTTTATTACACTTGGAATAAAACTTTGCCCACCAAAACCGGGATTAACACTCATAAGCAATACCATATCCAACTCCTCCAACAGATATTCAATTACTATTGGATTTGTGCTTGGATTTAATACCACTCCCGCTTTAATCCCATAAGATTTAATTTTTTGAATTAGTCTATGAGGATGTTTCTCCTCTTCAATGTGAAAAGTTATATATTTGGGTTGAAACTTTACAAACATATCCACAAAAAAGCTGTTGTTTTCCACCATTAGATGTATATCCAATGGTTTAGTTGCGGTTTTTGCCACACTTTCCACTACAATAGGACCAATTGTTAAGTTTGGCACAAAATGCCCATCCATTACATCCACATGCACTAAATCACAACCCGCTTCACAAATCGCTTTTATCTCCTCTTCCAATTTTCCAAAATTGGCTGAAAGAATTGAAGGTGCTACTAACATTTCTATTTCCTTATTTTAAATAACCTAATTACTCTTGAATTATATCAAAAAATTTAGTATAATACTTCACTAAAATTTTATTAAGGATAAAGTAATGGCAAGAAAATGTGATATTTGTGGAAAAGGTCCTCAGTTTGGTAACAGAGTAAGTCATGCTCACAATAAAACAAGACACAAATTTTTACCAAATTTGCACTCAATTAAAATTGATGGTGTAAAACATAAAATTTGTTCAAGTTGTTTAAGAACAATGAAAAAATCTGTTTAATTTCCCTCTCTCTGGGAAATTAAGATGATTAAAAAAATTTTAAAATTTCTTCACTGGGAGTTATCTCCAAAACCTGAATACGATTTAGATTCTAAAATCTATGAAGAATTAAAACCTTTCAGACTACCTATTATACTTCTTATACTAATTTTTCTTATAGGAACATTGGGTTATGTTGTAATAGATAATGTTGATGTTTTTATGGCTTTCTATCAAACAGGGATTACTTTTACAACCGTTGGTTATGGTGAAATGTTTGAAATGAGCAATGATGGCCGTTTGTTTAGTATTTTTTTAATTGTAGCAGGTTTTGCAGTTTTCTCTATTGCTCTTGGAGTGTTAGTTGAGGTTCTTCAAAACGGTAGATTGTTACCACTTTTAAAGGAAAGAAAGATGTTGTATAAAATAGCTCGTTTAAAACACCATTTTGTAATTTGTTACCACTCTCCATATACAATTGAATTAACAAATGAGTTGAAAAGGGCTCATATCCCTTTTGTTGTAGTTTCTAATGAGGAAAATTTTGAGGAGATAGCACAGGAATATAAATATCCATTTTTTGTTAAAGCTGAACCTCATACCGATGAAGCGATGAGAAAATCTCATTTGAGTAGTGCAAAAGGGTTAATTACTTTAAGTTCAAATATAGCGGATAATATCGCAATGATTAGTTCAGTTAGATTATTTGAAAAAGAGTTGGGAAGAAGAGCATATTATATTATGAGTATGGCAGAAAAGAGTGTTGATGTTGAAAAACTTAAAAAATTGGGAGCCGATGAGGTTATCAATCCAAATAGACTAATGGCACAGAGAGCAACCGCGATTGCCAAAGACCATAAAATTAAAAATCTTTTAGAGGAGTTTTTATACTCTGGGGATAGTAATTTAAATTTGGAGGAATTTAAAGTTCCCAAAAAATCTTGGATTTTGTTTAAAAAGTTGAGAGAGTCTCATTTGAGGGATTTAACAAATTGTAGTGTTGTGGGTATAAAAAATAAGAATGGTAAGTTTATTCCTATGCCTAAGGGAGATGTTATTATTCAGCCAGGAGATATTTTGTATGTTATGGGAACAAAAGATGGATTAAAGAAAGCAAGAAAACTTTTAAGAGCTTCAAATAAACCAAAAGAGACACAATTCAATTAAAAGGATTTTTATATGTTTAAAATTTTGCCAATAGATGGAGGAGTTTGTGCTGTTGATGATATCTATGCAGGGGCTGTAAAAACAGGTCTTAAAGAGAATGACTACGACTTAGGATATATCTATTCTACCTATGAAACCGATGTTGTTTATACTTTTACAACAAATAGATTTCAGGCCGCACCCTTAAAATATGTTTTAAGAAAAGGGATAAATAAAACAAATTTTCTACTTTTAAACTCAAAAAATGCCAATGCTATGACCGGAGAAGATGGAATTAAAGATGTAGAGGAGCTGTTAGATTATTGTGCTCAGAAGTTGGATTTTAAAATTATAAATCCGATTATGAGCTCTACGGGAGTTATAGGAGTAAGGCTTGACAAGGAAAGAATAAAAAAAGGTATAGATAGTTTTAAATTGGAGAAAAAGAATGGAGATGTTGCAAGAGCAATTATGACAACAGATAGTTTTCCAAAAGAGATAGCTTTTGAGGTTATTTTAGATAGTGGCGAAAGTTTTAAAATTGGAGCTATGGCAAAAGGGGCCGGAATGATAGACCCTGCAATGGCTACAATGTTGGCCTTTGTGGTAACTGATGCAGACATCAAAGATGATATGCAACTTTTGTTAAGAGAGGTAGTTGATGAAACTTTTAATGCTATTAGTGTAGATGGGGACCGCTCTACAAATGATAGCTGTTTTTTAATGACAAATAGAAAAGGTGCTTATAACAAAGAGGCTTTCAAAGAGGCTTTAAAATTAGCTTTGCAAAAATTGGCACTTGATATTGTAAAAGATGGAGAGGGAGCTAATAAATTGGTGGCTTTTGATGTTAGGGGTGCAAAAAATAGAGAGGAAGCAAAGATAGTTGCAAAAAAATTGAGTAACTCTCTATTGGTAAAAACCGCAATTTTTGGAGAAGACCCAAATTGGGGTAGAATTGCCTCAACAATAGGAGCAAGTGGTTGCGAATGTAATGAAGAGAGTTTATCTATCTCTTTTGAAGATATTGTTGTTTATGAAAAAGGGGTTATTAAGTTTGACAAAGAAAATGAGTTAAAAGCCTCTAAAATTATGCAAAGAGAGGAATTCAAAATAGTGTGTGATTTGGGAATTGGAGATGGTAGTTTTACAGCATATGGATGCGATTTAAGTTATGATTATGTGAAAATAAATGCTGATTACAGAACATAATTCAATAACTATCTATTTTATACCTACAAATTACAAAAATATGTTATAATTATTTAAAAAATAAGGAGTTTTGAATGTTAGAAGAGTATAGAGATATAATTTCAGAATTGAAAGTTGAGAATGCTCATTTTGCAAAGATTTTCGAAAAACATAATGAGTTAGATAAAGTGATTACTGATGTAGAAGAGGGTAGAGAAGCAATGGATGATTTAGAGTTGGAAAAACTTAAAAAAGAGAAACTTAGACTTAAAGATGAAGCTTATGATATGATTTTAAAATATAAAAAGGAGCACAATCTTTAAGACGGGTCCTTTCTCCTTTTTTCTTTTCTTCTAATTTTAATAAAATGTAAATTACATTTTCTATTATATTTTATAATTCCACAAAAAAAAAGCTATAAATAAAATATTATTTAATATAAAAAATAACATTGCTTTTAAAATGGCTCTAAAAACTGCTGAGAAAAAGGGATAAAAGAGGAAGAAAAAAGGCAAAAAGAGAGATAGTGAAAAATTTAAAAGCATAGGTTGATATTAAAACTATTCACATTTTCAAAGTGTGATTATGGCTAACTTAGTTGAAATAACTATAATTTAATTTATGATTTTTTTAAACCTTTTATCCAAGATTCCATCCATGCATTAACCTCTGGTCTTGGTGTTTCTAAAAACTCCAAAACAAAACTATTTTGTGTTTCAATTATTGCAATTGATTTAGGTCTAAATGCTAGTATTTCCATATTTTTTATTGTATGTCCAAAACAAAATAGTAAATTTTTAGCATCTAAAATAGTATCTATAATTTCACCATTGAGTTGTTTTGTATGTGCATAATGGTCAAAAACAGTAATAAAACTAGCCTCTGGGTTTTCTTGAATTTTTACTTTAAAATATTCTACAATTTCAGAAATATTTGAAACATCAGTTTCACTTTTTAAAATTTCCATAGCATACATAGGATGAGTATCTAATAAGATTGATCTTGTCATAGTTTTCCTTTTTTTTTTATTTATTTAATATCAAAATATAATACAAATAATTGTATTATGATTATGTTTTAGCGATTTAACGTCTCAAAAACAATTAAAACTATCGAATAGTATTAAAAGTTTTTGTTATTAATTCATAATCGAAACGATTACAGGGTTAGACGCAAACCCTCTACTCCCTACTGTATCTAACCATTGGTCAAATAGGTCAGGAGCTACTTTTCTAAATATTCCCATTGCACCATTAACATCGGCATTGATTACTCTACCTGTGTTTGATTTGAATAACCCTCTTTTAACTCTTTTCCCAAGATAATTTTCTTGCTTTTTCAATTCCTCTTTTGCCAAATGGTCAATCTTTGAAGTGTAACTCTCTTCTGTGATAATTACTTCAATTCCTACCTCTTCGGCTTTATATTCTATTTGAGTTATTAGTTTCTCAAATGGAATTGAAACAAAGTTTTGGTTATTTTTTTTACCAATGTTAATGTTTTGTTTCCAATCTTTGTTATTGCCTATCACTATCTTACTGATGTCATTAAGCAGACAATAATCAATTATTATTTTACTTGTTTCATGTAGATAATCATTTATTTTATTATTTCGTTTTAAAGTTAATTTTTTGATTTGATTAGATGTTCCTTTATCTCCAATATAAGACATCAATTTGGCTTTCTTTTTGTTGTAGTATTGATTTATAGATTTAATAATTTTGCCTCTCACAATAAAAGGTTTTTCACCTATATTGTTAAATGTAGTTACAAGATTATTTAATCCTAAATCAATAGATAACACTCTATTATTCTCCTCTACTACCTTTTGAAACTCTTTTTCATAAACAATTTCTACAATAAAACAAGTTGCTTGTGGGATAATTCTAACTTGCTTTAAATTACCCTCTATCTTTGTTTTTATAGGTTCAAGACCTGTTTTTTTAGGAAAATACACATAATTCTCTCCTTTCTCATCTGTTTTAATTTTACAATTTTGATTTGTAAATACAACTATGTTATGCCCTTTTTTATCTTTATATTT
>CAZBVR010000035.1:0-16065 GCA_964495415.1 uncultured Nautiliales bacterium | reverse complement strand
ATTCTCCTAACAATCCTATCCAAAATAGGTTTTATATTCCCACTTTTGATAGCTCTCTAAATTGCACTAATATCTCCTAACTATTTTGCCACACTGTGAACTACCTCCCTAAGAGGTGGAGGCTTCCTAACTAACAATCTCCAATGAGACTGAGCGAAAGGCTTTTGAGTTTAATCTCTAATGAGAGGTCAAAGGATAGTTCCTACCCCAAACACCAATTAGTTGATATTTTTATCTTCTAAGAATGAGATACTTTAAGGTATTCAACTCTTAGAAGCAGGGAAATATCGGTTATATATTTGCTATCTCTTCATCTGCTTTGATGATATTATAGCAAATATGTAAAAAATAAGCAATCCTTTTCAATTCATCCACGTCTTAGAGAACGTGGTTTTCTTGAAAAAATTTTATGATAAAGAATAGTTCTAATTTTAGATATACTCACTTAACACCTCCACCTCTCCATTGTAATTTATAAGAATCATATCCTCTATTCTAACTCCAAACCTATTTGGCAGATAGATTCCCGGCTCAATTGTAAAAACCATACCCTCTTTTAAGAAACTCTCATTTCTGCTATTGATATATGGTCTTTCGTGAATATCCAACCCAACTCCGTGACCCAACGAATGCACAAAATAATCTCCATATCCCGCTTCTCTAATAACCTCTCGAGCCACTCTATCAAGCTCACCTATTTTAACTCCCACCTTAACTTTTTTAATTGCCTCCTCTTGGGCTTTTAAAACAATATCATATATCTTCTGTTTAAATGGGTCTTTAAATTTTTGCACTTTTCCCATTGAGATAGTATCACTATCCAGAGAAAGGGTTCTTGTTCTATCACTACAATATCTTTTATATTTAATTCCAGCATCTAAAAGCAATAACCCCTCTCTATTCAAAACTTTCTCAGTCAAACTTGAATGAGGCTTTGCTGAGTTCTCATCTATGGCTACAATAGGTTCAAAACTTAATTCTCTTCTTCCCCGTGCAGTCAATTTCTCCTTAAATCGATAACTCAATTCAAACTCATCAATTCCAAACTCTATTTTACTTTTGAACTCCTCAAAAGATTTGGCTCCAATTTTAACCGCCTCTCTAATAGTTTTTAACTCCTCTTCACTCTTTATTTCTCTTTTTTTATGAGACAACTCCAAAACATCTTGAAGAGAGACAATCATCTTTAATTCATTATAACTTTTATAATCCCATTTTGAAGGGTCTATTTTTATCTTTTTTACTCTATGCTTTAAAATTAACTCTTTTGCACTTTTTAAAAGATTTTTTGAGATAACTACCTCAGCCTTAGCTTTCTCTTTTGCTTCAATCTCATATCTACCATCTGTAATAAAAAACTTTTCAGCACCAAAAACAAGCAGAATAGAGTTATCACAACTATACCCAACTTCGTAATATATCTCATTCTCCCCATTTAAGATAATGTTATCCATTCTGCTTTTGAGCCTCTCTTACTGCTTTTATCTCATTCAAAATTTGCACCATAGCAATCATTGCCAAATGGTAACTAAATGGTCCAAACCCAACAATTGTTCCTGCACAAACAGCACTAATTAAACTTTTTTTTCTAAACTCCTCTCTTCTTGCTATATTTGAGATATGCACCTCGATAGTTGGCAACTGAACTGCACTAATCGCATCTCTAATAGCGATTGAAGTGTGAGTATAGGCTGCTGGATTGATAATAATCCCGTCAGCATCTCCCAAACACTCCTGAATTTTATCAACAATCTCTCCCTCTAAATTTGACTGAAAAAACTCAATTTCAAAACCATTCTGTTCCGCTACCATTTTCATCTGATTATGAATATCTTCCAACTTCATTGGTCCATAGATATTTGTTTCTCTTACTCCTAACATATTTAGATTTGGTCCCTGAATTACAGCAATTTTCATATTTATCCTTTTTTTTTGATAGAATTATATCATAAAATAGATAGGAGTTTTAGATGATAAAAATAAAAGCAAACTACATTTTAACTATGAATGATGAATTGGAAGTAATAGAAAATGGAGAGGTTCTTTTTGATAAAAAGATAATTAAAGTTGGTAAAAATTTGGATACAGACTACAAAACTATCGATTTGGGTAAAAACTCTGTATTGATGCCTGGACTGATAAACACTCACACTCATCTTGAATTTAGTGCTAACAATACTTCACTTATATATGGAGATTTTATCACTTGGCTTAATAGTGTCTTAATCAAAAGAGAAACTTTATTAAATGAGTGTCAAACGGAGTGTTATAAAAAGGCTATTGATGAGATGAAAAAAAGCGGAGTTGTGGCTTTTGGAGAGATATCTTCTACGGGATTAGACCTTGAATATCTAAAAAAGTGCGAACTTAAAGTTACATTTTTTAATGAGATTATTGGTTCAAACCCCGCTTCTGTTGATATTTTATATCAAGACTTCTTATCAAGATTAGAGGAGAGTAAAAAAGTAACTAACCCTCACTTTACACCTGCCATCTCTATCCATTCACCCTACTCAGTTCATCCTGTGGTAATTAGAAAAGTGTTAGAGATAGCAAAAAAAGATAATATGATTGTTTCCGCCCACTTTATGGAGAGCAGAGCAGAAAGGGAATGGCTCGATAAAAATAGAGGAGATTTTAAACTATTTTTTGAAAAACATCTAAACCAAAAGGAAGCAGTTACAACACCTATGCAATTTTTGGAGCAATTTGAAGAAGTAAAAACTCACTTTATCCATTGTGTTCATGCAAATGAGGAGGAGTTACAAAAAATCTATTCTATAAATGGCTCTATTGCTCATTGCCCCGTTTCAAACAGACTTTTAAATACCGGACTTTTAGATATAGAAAGAGTAAGAAATCTAAATATCCCTTATAGTGTAGCAACAGACGGGTTGAGTAGTAACTATTCACTAAATCTATTTAAAGAGATTAGAGCAGCTCTTTTGATGCATACCGGACTACATCCAAAGTATCTCGCAAAAGACCTATTAAAAGCTGTTACAAAAAATGGAAGCGATATTTTAGGTTTAAACAATGGAACTATTGAAGTTGGAAAAGATGCAGACTTAATCAGTTTCAAACTCCCAAACAGAGTGGAAGCAGAAGAGATATATCTACAAACTATTTTGCATACTAACAGAGTGGAAAAAGTTTGGATAGATGGGAGAGAGATAGAGTTGGATTAAAACTTATCTAAAAACTTTTTGATATTTTTTGCGGCTTGTCTAATTCTCTTTTCATTCTCTATAAGAGCAATTCTTACATATCCTTCTCCATAAGCCCCAAATCCTATTCCTGGGCTAACGGCAACTTTTGCCTCTGTTAAAAGTCGTTTTGAAAACTCCAAACTACCCATAAACTGACACTTTTCTGGAATTTTTGCCCAACAAAACATTGTTGCACTATTTTTATTGATATGCCAACCTGCATTATTAAAACTTTCAATTAAAACATCTCTTCTATGTTTATAATTTTCAGTTATCTCTTTAACACAATCTTGTGGTCCATTCAGTGCAATAGTAGCCGCAACCTGAATAGGAGTAAACATTCCGTAATCTATCCAAGATTTATATTTTTGAACGGCTCCAATTAAGGTTTTGTTTCCAACTAAAAATCCTACTCTCCATCCTGCCATATTATAACTTTTTGAAAGGGTAAAACTCTCAACCGCTACATCTTTTGCTCCCTTTGCCTCGAAAATCGAAGGAGTTTTATAGCCATCAAAAGTTATGTCTGCATAGGCAATATCACTAATAACCCATAGTTGATTCTCTTTTGCAAAATCTACAACTCTTTGATAAAAATTACTACTAACCGTAACAGTTGTAGGATTGTGTGGAAAATTTACAACTAAAAATTTAGGTTTTGGAACAGACTCTATCATTGCTCTTTCAAGTTCTTGAAAAAAGTGCTCCTCATCTAACTCATATTTTTCATTATATTTCAGTTCCGTTTTTCTAACACTTGCTCCGGCTAACATAAAGGCATATGAATGGATTGGATAAGTTGGGTCTGGAACAATTGCAACATCTCCCACATTAGTAACCGCTTGTGCTAAATGCACATAACCCTCTTTACTTCCCATTGTGGCAACTGCCTCTGTTTCGGGGTCAAAGGTTATATTATATCTATCTGCATACCAATTTGTAATAGCTTCTCTTAACTTATAGATTCCTTTACTTACAGAATATCCGTGAGTTTTGGGTTTTTGAGCTGACTCAATCAATTTCGCAACAATATGTTTTGGAGTTTGACCGTCCGGATTTCCCATTGAAAAATCTATAACATCTTCTCCCGCTCGGCGAGCCTGCATCTTTAAATCATTTACCACAGCAAAAATATAGTTTGGCAATCTTTCTATTCTTTCAAATTCATTCATCTTTGTCCTTTAAAACTTATTTTCACCTCTTACAATAATTCCCCGTTTGAAATTTTCTCCGCTATAAATATCTCTTATTTTAATATAGACAGTTCCATCAGGAATTGTTGTTTTGAGATAATCTCTTTTTTTATCTATCTTCAATCTATCAAGTAAATTTAATTCTTTATCATAAAACCAGATAGATGGGTGCCAATAATCTATCTTTTTAGTTCTTACAATTAAGGTTTTAAATCCATTATTCTCTAACCAATAAACCCCTCTTGAATTGATATATCTTCTATTCCTATTTTCTAACTTTTTTGCCTCTTTTATAATAGGATTCTCACAACTAAAAATATAGTTAAAAACATCTTCATCTCTTCCAACATCTAAAATTTTACATCCTCTACTTCTCATTTCATCAATTAAACTTACTGGGTCAATATAGTGCTCAGATTTAAACTCTATCTCCACCATATATTGGTCATCAAGTTTATCCACCTGAGAAAGATAAAAATAATAGTAACCCATAGAGATAAGAGAATCATTTAAAAGTTTTAAATTTAATATATTTTCCCCACCTTTAAATATAAAACGAGTATGAACAAGTCGGACCTTGTCGAAAAAGAGGTCAAGCAAACCGTTATCTTTTAATTTTACTAAAATTTTATAGATATCATCTTCCCTTTTTGGAAAAATTTTAGTTAAAAGTTTATTATATGTTTTAAATTTACTATCTCCCATCAAATTCTCTATCTTTCTATCTTCAAATGAAAAAAGCAAAGAGAGAGATAATAAAACTATAACTATTGCTCTCATTGTAAAAACTCTTTCGGTGATTTGTTTGTCATATTCAACTCCCCGTTAATTAAAACAAAATTAACCTTTTTTGTTGTGTAAGGGTCATACTTTTTACCCCTATATTTTAAAACTTCCATTCCATGCCCAAACTCAATATATAGATTTTTAGAACCATTTAACTCTTGCGGTTCCGCTTGGAGATAATTTTTTCTTTTACCACTATTCAAATCAGTTACTCTAAACCAAACTCTCTGTCTTGGAATAATAACCAATGTCATATTTTCCTCAAATGGCTTAATCTCCTCCGTAACATTCTCCTCTTCAATGGTGGTAGTTTCATTGTTATCTACAACCTCTTCAACTTTCTCAACTTTACTGTTATTCTCCTCTGCCACACTTGAATTAACAATAGTTTTATTACCCTCTTCCTCTTTTTTCTGCTCCATTTTGATTGGTGGAACTGGGATAGAGTTTTCAATCTTATTTACACTTTTTTCACTCTTTGTTTCAATACTCTTCTCTTTTCCCTTTGTAGAAGATTGCAAATAGTAAAAAACCGCGACAACTGCTCCCAATAAAAAGAGAGTAATAAAAAGCTTAAACTTTTTAGATTGCTCCTCCACTTTTGGGGGGTCAATTTTCTCCTCTTGCGATTCATTTTTATTCAACTCTTTTTGGATTTTATAAAACCCTTCCGCTTTCTCCCTCAACTCAGAAAAATCTTCATTTGGAAATTCTGTCTCTAAAATTTTCAAAAAACCATAAAATTTGATTTCTGCAATAGAATCAAATCTATACTCAAAAAGTTTCTTTAAAGTTAAAGGAGAGATATGGGTTCTCTGCTCTATCTCCTCCAATGAATACTTCTTAATAAATTTAGCCATTCCAAATCCTATCCATTAAAATTGCACTTGCCACACTCACATTCAATGAATCAAACTCTCTTTTCATCTCAATAGACAAAATTTTATCAACCTTTTTTTTCACTCTATTAGATAGACCTTCCCCCTCGCTTCCCATAATTAAAGCTATTTTTTTATTCTTCTCAACCTCATTTAGAGAGTGCTCTCCATCCATATCTGCACCAACAATCAAAAAATCGTTAGTTTTAAGTTGATTTAAAAACTCTAAAATGTTATTAGTAACCATAATAGGTAAATCCAATCCCGCTCCGGCACTCATTCTAATAACCTGCTCCCATTTAAGTTGAGAGACACCTCCAACAACCAAAGCATCAATTCCAAAACTATAAGCGGTTCTAACAATTGCTCCTATATTACCCATATCTGTTACTTTATCCAAAACAACCACACTTTTCAACTCTTTAACACTTACCTCTTGTGGCGAAAAATGGATATCCAAAAAATAACCCTGATGATTACCTCCCTTTGCCAGACTTTGAGCCTTTTTGTTATCTGCTATCTTAATTGGTATATTAAGTTTCTGTAATTTAGCAAACTCTTTTTGGTCCAACTTTTTAGAGAGAATTATCTCATTAACAATGTTCCTATGATTTTTTAAAATATAATAAAAAACTCTTTTTCCATAAACTATCATAGCGATATTTTATCATAAATTTAGGAGTTCGTTATATATTTCTTTTGTAGATTTTGAAGAAATTTTTGATAAAAGTTTAGCTTTATCCTTAGGAGGCATATTTAACTTAATAATTTCATCATAATTTAATTTTAAAACCTTCTGATTTTCACTATTTTCAACTCTATCAATAACAACAACCCACTCCCCTTTTTTGTTAGGTAAAATAACCTCTTTACATCTACCCTTTAAAAAAGTTTGGTGCAATTTTGTTAATTCTTTTGCTAAAAATAACTCTCTTTCAGGTATTAACTTTTTTAATTCATCTAAAAGTTTCTCTATTCTGTGTGGAGATTCATATAAAATAGCCACTTTATTATGATAGATAACCTCTTGTAACTTCTCCTCCCTCTCTTTTCCCTTATGCGGTAAAAATCCAAAAAAGGTAAATTCCCCTTCAAATCCGCTCGCTACATAAGCCAACAGAAGTGCATTAGCACCCGGCAAAACATCATATTCAATTCCATTTTTTTGTGCAAACTGAACTAACTTTGCACCTGGGTCGCTAATCCCCGGCATTCCTGCATCAGAAAGATATACAACATTTTTTTCAAAAATAGATAGATCTAAATTTTTTAAAAGATAAGTTTCATTGTGAGAGTGCATCGAATAAAATTGTTTATTTGAAAAATCTATATTTAAAAGAGAAAGAAGTTTTTTTGTAACCCTTGTATCTTCACAAAAGACAACCTCAGCCTCAGAAAGAGCTTCAACAGCCCTTTTTGAGATATCTGAAAGATTACCAATAGGAGTAGGAACTAATTTAAGCAAAAAATTACTTTAATCCATATTTTTTCTTAAATCTATCTACTCTACCACCTGCACTAATTGTTTTCTCATTCCCTGTATAGAAAGGATGACATTTATCACATAACTCTATTTTTAGAGTTTCTGTGTTTGTGTAAATTTCAAAACTATTTCCACAAGCACAAGTTACTTTACATGGAATATAAGTTGGATGGATATCTTTTTTCATCTATTTTCCTTTTATCTAATTTTTAGTCCCGAATTTTAACAAAATTTCAAAATAAAATCAACATAATTTTAAAACTCAACTCTACAATGACTTTTTGGTGTTTCCCAAAACTCTATCGCTACAACATTAACACCTATCTTCTCCATTCTCTTTTGAACTATATTTAACAGCCAAGCAGAGATGTTCTCACTTGTAGGAATAAACTCCACAACTATCATTCCCTCATACTTTTCAATCAAGAGTGGATTATCTTCAACATAATTTAAATTACAACTCCAATACCCCTCTGAATGGTAAAAAAATTTAGTAGAATCAAACTTTCCTCTACTATCACAATAATGACTCATTAAATCAAAAAAAAGAGGGTCATCTTTATCTATAATAAATTTATGGTCCAACACAGAATCCAACCACTCCTTAAACCAATTAAGATGTTTAAAATCGGTTACCATTCCATCGCTCAAAGAGCTACTTTCTAAAATAACTTTTATTTTACCTTGATGACCATGAAGATGCCTACAAGCTAAACAACTATCTAAACTAAATTCTCTATTCAATTTTTGAGACCAAACTCTATGTCCATAACAGAAATCAAACTGCTTATCAATTTGCCATTTCATTATAAAACTCCTCTATATTGAGAGGGAATTAAATCGGGATTCTTTTTAAACTCTCCACTCATATAGATTGAGGTTGTTCCGCTTCTATTATCACAAGCCCCTCTGTAAGCTGTGCATCCATGTTTTAAATTAAAAAGAGCCACATACACTGAGTCTGTTTTAAAATACTCCTCAATTTTTTTTCCAATATATTGAGTTAAATCCTCCTGTAACCACCCTCTACGAGCACACCAATTCACAAATCTATTTATTTTAGAAATTCCTCCTAAATAGTTTTTTGGAATATATCCAATAACAATAAAACTGCTACTATCAAAATAATCCTCTCCAAATCTAATAAAATGATGAGAACAAACAGCATTTAAATCTGTTTTAACAAAAACTGGATTGTGATTATTTGCTTCATTTGGAAAAAGTGCCATTCGTGGAGGCTTATTAAATCTTCCACTCATCAGTTCTCTATCATCTTCAATAGAGGCTCCGCTAAACATTTTAGCAATTCTTCCAAATGTCCCTATATTTCCACTCTCCAACTGCTCCGAAATGTTTGGGTCATTTAAATCTATCTTTAAACTTTTTAACACCTCTCTCATATGATAGGTCGCACTTAATCTCAAAATATAGTGTGCCTCTTCTGAGATAGATTGTCCTGACTCAAATATATTTTCATTTACTTTAAAAGGCTTTATCTTTTGATACTCTTGATAAAACTGCTCAAACTCCTTCTCTGAATGTTTTGGAAATTTTATAAAAAATCTTTCTTTAATAAACTGCTTCATCTATCACCTTTTTTTTGTTTAATATAACAAAAGTTTATAAATTTTGCAACTTTTTTCTTAATAGTTCAAGCTTCTCTCTATACTCCTCAGCATCTCCATACTTTACAAAAAATCTATAATAATTATGTCTATAAGCCAATCTTTTCTTATGTTTTATGGGACAAAAATATAATTCAGTCCTTGCGGCTATCTCCGAAGAGTATGCCATTAAACCATTAAAATAACTACAATATACACATCCAAGTTTCTCTATTGGATGAAGATATTCTAAACTTCCTCTATCATAAACAATATAATCTTCTCTTCTCACCAATGGGATTTTATAAACTCTAAAATTGATATTTTGATAAACAAATAGAAAAATATCCAATATCCAAGCTGGGATAATCATTGCATAAATAAAGGGGGAGGTTATCAATGTCAGAAATGGTATCTCTTTAAAATAGAGAAAAAACTCTTTTAAACTAATTTTTTGGTATCTTTTTCTATTTTCAATCTCTTTATCTAACTCTTTATCAAGTTCCTGTTCCAATTTATCAATCTGTTCCATTATTTCTGTTATGCGAGACATAGTAAGTTCCTTCTACTTTTTAGTAGAAATTATAACACAAAAAATAAAGGGGGGGGGAAGTAGCAAAGATTTTAAATAATTAAATACTAAATTTAAAGGAGTGTCGTATGAAAAAAATAGTAAGTTAAAAACCTATCTTTGCTACGAACGGAATTATAATACAATTTTATTACAAAGTCAATACTTTTTTAAAAAAATTTTACATTTTCATTACATTTTTAACATTTTTTAACTCTACCTCCACTCTTGTGCCTCTATTTAACTCACTTTTAAAACTAATCTTTCCATCTAAAATTTCCAAACACTTTTTAACAATACTTAATCCAAGTCCAAATCCTTTAACTTCATCTCTATTTCTTGACTCCTCCGTTCTATAAAATCTATCCATTATTTTTGATATCTCCTCTTTTGCAATTCCAATTCCTTCATCTTCAACTATAAAAAGTAATTTATCATTTTGACATCTTAAAGAAACATCAATTTTTCCACCTTTTGGAGTATATTTAATTGCATTATCGATAAGATTGATAAAAAGAGTTTGTAGTAGAGTTGAATTTGTTTCAATTTCACAACTATCAAGATGAGTTAAAGTCAATTTAACTCCAAACTCTTTTGCCTTTTTTGAAAGTTGAGATAAAACATTAAATAAAGAGTCATCAACCTGCACTAACTCAATTTTTTTTCTACCCTCATTTTCCAATTTAGTTAAAAAAAGCATCTCATTTACTAATTCAATCAAATAATTAACCTCTTTCAACATTATCTCTAAAATATGCTTATAGTGTTCAACACTTCTCTCTTTTCTTAAAGCGATATCTATCTCCCCTTTTAAAACAGTTAATGGTGTTTTTAACTCATGAGAAACATCACTATTAAATCTTTCCATCATCTCTATCCCATTTTGAAGTCTTAAAACCATAGAGTTAAAAGAGGTTACCAACTCTCTAATCTCATCATTATGTTTTGGAAGAGGAATTGTTTGATTTAATTCTCCAACACTAATTTTATTAGCAACTTTTGTTATCTCTTTAATTGGATTTAAAATCCTATTTAAAATTATATTTACTCCAACAAGCAATATAAGTAAAAAAAGAGGTGTTAATAGAACCATTTTCAATAAAATATCATCAAGTTTAGATTCTATATTGGATAAAGGAGTTGCTACAAGAATAAACCCTTTTAAAGGAGTGTTAATCCTTTTTGTATAAACTAAAACTCTCCCATATTTTGGACTATTTACAATAAAAAAAGTTTGTGGAAATTTATGAAATATCATATTTCCTTTATTAAGTTTCAATTTGAAGGTTGTAGTCGCAATAACTTTTAATTTTTTATTATAAACAACTGATATCAAAGGATAAATACCATATCTTTCACTTTGAGGAATTAAAATCACTCTATTAAAAGTTTTATGATGCCTTTTTAAGAAATTGTCTTTAATAGTGTCTGCTGTTAAAAGCAAAGAGGATTGCAATTTATCATAAAATGAGTATTTTAAAGTAAAATAGAAAACAGAGTTAAAAACAATTAACATTCCGACAAAAAAAACACCAAGCCAGAATATAACAATTGTTTTTAATGAAGTTTTTCTATTATTCAACATAATAACCTAAATTCCTTTTAGATCTAATTAAATCTTTTGTAAGTTTATTTCTTAATCTATAAACAATAACTTGAATTACATTACTTGTAATATACTCATCATTACTCCATAACTGCTCCTGTATCATCTCATTAGAAACTATTGTTCCTCTATTTGCTAAAAGAAATTCAAGCAATTCATACTCTTTCGCAGTTAAATCCACAATTCTACCACTCTTTTTTACAATTTTTGCATCAAAATCTACCTCTATATGATTAGGCAATTTAATTATATTTTTCCCTTTAAAAGCACTTCTTCGATGAATAGCATTTAATCTTGCAAGAAGTTCATCAAAACTAAATGGCTTAGAAAGATAATCATCTGCTCCAGTATTAAAACCCTCAATTTTAGAATTGATATCATCTTTTGCTGTAAGCATTAAGATAGGAGTTAAAATCTCCTTCTCTCTCAAACTTTTTAAAACCTCAATTCCACTCTTTTTTGGTAACATCCAATCTAAAATAATTATATCGTAATTGATAGAAGATGCCATATATTCACCATCTTCACCTGTTTCCGCTGTATCCACAACAAAATTCTCATCCTCCAATCCTCGTTTTAACATCTCTAAAATAGATTTGTCATCTTCAATAATTAAAAGTTTCACTTCTACTCCTTAATTAAAATCATTATCTTCTCAACTTTCTCAATCTCTCTTCAAACTCTCAACATTAAATTTAAAATCATTTCTTTTTTACAGCAACTACTTCCTCTTTTTCTCGTTTTAAAGCAGAAGTTCCCTCAAACTTTCCTCCCTGCTCAATAGAGATATCACAAATAATAATATCTCCTCTTAAAACTCCATTTTTAGTAATCTCCACAATATCAACCTCAACTTTTCCATTAAATTCACCATTTACAATTAACTTTTTAGCTTTCAATTCTCCACTAACTTTTCCAGAACCTCCAATACTAACCTCATTAGTTGAGATAATTTTACCATCTACCTCTCCCTCAATATGCAACTTAGCTGTAAGATTAAACTCTCCAGTTATTTTGCTACCTTTTGAGATAATTGTTGTTGAATTAGTTCCCTTTGATACTTCATTGCCTTTATTAAAGATTGCCATTTTACTTTTCTCTCCTTTTCAAAAATTAGTTTATAGTTCTTTAAGTTCCACTTTAAAAAATGGATAGGATTTAACACAACTCCAGTATATCTAATCTCATAATGAAGATGTGGTCCGCTACTCAAACCTGAATTTCCTGTATAAGCCACCAACTGCCCCTTCTTAACAAACTCGCCCTGTTTTACAACGATTTTATTAAGATGCCCAAATAAAGTTTTAAATCCAAAATTGTGTGAAATAATTAACAAATTACCATAACCGCTCCTTTTGTGAAATTTTGCATATTCAACAATACCATCTGCTGTGGCATAAACTGGAGTATTCATCTTTGCCTTCATATCTACACCTGTATGAAACTCTCGCTTATTTTTATATATTGGATGTTTTCTCCAACCAAAATTTGAGGTAATCCCTCTATAAACAACCGGATAACCATTAGGAATAGTTTCTAAAATAAATTTTTTATCTATCAAATCCATTTTAGCAAAATTTAGTCTATCCTCCAATTTAATCGACTTTGGAGGAGTATAATTGATAATTCTTTCAATATCAGCAACCCTATCATTCACATCCTCTAAAAACTTCTCCTTTTTCAATATCTCATTCTCTAAATTAGTTATATTTTTCTCTAAAAAAAGAATTTTATTCTCTAAAACTTTTTTCTGAGTTTCATAAGACTTAATTTTCTCATTTTTTTTATAAATAATTTTATCCCGCTTTATCATCTCTAACTCTCTCTCTTTCACAAGAGAGTTTAAATAGGTAATAAAAACAAAAACCCCTACAATAACAACTATCAAAACAAAAAGAAAAAAGAAAATAAACTTTTTTATCAATTGAGTAATTGTATATTGTTTAGTCCCATCAATAGTTGTTATAGTTATTAAAGTGCTATTTTTCATCTTTTAAAAATTTCTCCACTACACTAAAACTACCAAAAATCAAATTAAGAGCATCCTTTTCAACACCCCTATACTCGCTAACCTCTATTCCCAACTCTTCTGCTACTTTAATTATATCCTTTTTATCTGCAATTCTATCATTTTCAACTTCAATAATAGATAATTTTTTAATAATAGGTTTCAAAATCTCTAAAATTTTTCTATAATTTTTATCTTTATAGGTATTATAAATTAAATTAACCTTTTTATCCTTAAAATAATCTGCCACAACCTTAGCCGCCAAAGAGTTATGACCCACATCAATATAGATATTTTCTCCAATTTTCTCCATTCTTCCTTTTAATTTAACACCTTTTAGGTAGTCTAAATTAAATTCTAACCCCTCCTCTTTAACATAACTCAAAGCAAGTGCTAAATTATCACTTAAATAACCTGCAAATCGATTCTTTTTAATAAACTCTCTAATCTCTTGAATTTCATAATTGTTAAAATAGTCAATATAGAAAGGGTATCTCTCTACCATTTGATAAACCTCATCATGTAATTGCTTACCAATAATTGCTCTTTTTTTGATAGATTTTAATTTCGTTTTTGCTATCTCTTCGATGCTATCACCTAAAAATGATTGGTGGTCAAAATCTATTGGAGTTACCAAAGTTATATCTCTCTCAAAAACAGATGTGGCATCTCTTTCTCCCCCCAATCCCGCTTCTAAAATAAGATAATCCACATCTCCCAAAACTCTCATACCTAAAAGAGTTGTATATTCAAAATAGCTCAACTCCTCTAAACATCTCTTTGGAAGAGTATTCAAAAGAAAATTGTGAGCCTTTTCTAAACTTAAATCATCAACATCACTCCCATTTTTCCAAACTCTTTCATTAAATTTAAGAATGTGAGGAGAACTATAATGTCCTACCTTAAATCCCATTTTATAAAGATAGTAAGCCAAAAATCTACCCGTAGAACCTTTTCCATTTGTCCCAATAATATGAATAATCTGTTTAGGAGTTTTAAAGCTATTTTTTACTCTCTCCCAACAATTTGGCATTCTATCATAATCTATCTCTTTGTAATATAGTGGTTTCCTATTTAAAAATTCAGTTAGTATCAATTTGGTTTCTCCCTTTCTCTTTTGCCTTATAAAGTCTTTCATCCGCCAATTTTAATGTTTCCTCCATACTATTAGTTTCAATCCTTTCAGCAACTCCTCCACTAATAGCTATATTTATTCTTGTATTTTTATAAAGAAATTTTGTTTTTTCTACAATTTTTCTAATTTTTTCAGCAAAAATTTTTGCTCCCTCTTTTGAAGTCTCCGGAGCAATAATAACAAATTCCTCTCCTCCAAATCTTCCAACTACATCAATTTCTCTACTATATCTGTTTAAAATAAGAGCCACACTTTTTAAAATAATATCTCCTGCATCGTGACCATATGTATCATTTACATTTTTGAAGTGGTCTATATCAAAGAAAATTATACTATAAGGTCTATTAAATCTTTTATAATAGGATTCCTGTTTTCTTAACTCCTCATTCAAAGCCTTTTTATTTAACATCTTTGTAAGGTCATCAATTTTAGCTTCCTTTTTAGCCTCTTCAAGTTGAGTTTCTAAAATCTCAACTCTTCTTTTGAGACTTAACAACTCCTCATTCTCTCTTTTAATCTCTCCACTAAACTTATTTATCTCTCTATCCAAAGAAACAGTAATTGTAATTAACTTTTCTCTTACAACCTCAAAAGAATCTTTTGTATCTATATTTATCAACTCTTTTGAAATTGTTTTAATCTCCTCTGACGAAATATCCGCAGTTTTTAAAAGATTTAAAATTTTTCTTGATAAAGCCTCTGTTATCTTGTCGATATCTACAAACTTCCTTCTTAACTCCTCTTTATCCTTTTTTATCCTCTTTTTAGTTAAAATTTTTAACTCTTTTGCAAAACCCTTCGATGTCAAAAGAGCTGGATTCTCTCTTAATTGCCTATTTAAAATTGCAACTTCATCATTCATAAAACTACTAAAACTTGGAGTTAAAGCAAAAATAATAGCATCCACTAACTCTGTAAAATCTGGGTCATCTTTTTCAAAACAACTCACCAATTGAGGCAACATCTCAACAAAATCCACCTCTTTTATAGCACACCTCTTTTTTACCTTTTTTAAAAATGTATCATCATAAGTAGTCATAAACTCCAACCACTCATTTCTCAGCTTTTTCAACTCATCCGGTGTTAAAAAAGGTTTCAAAAAATCCAAATGTTTGGAAGCGATATATTTTGCCTTAGTTGGTAACATATCAATAACTTGTAAAATTCGTTTTGTATAGAGAAGCAACTCATTAGCAAACTCTTTATCCTTTTCTATATTTTCTCTATTTAAACTATTTATTAAAAAGAGAGCCAACTCATAAAGAGAGTTTATTTTATAAGAGTTTAATAGTTTTTGATACTTTTTATCCAACTTCTGAATTAACTTAGCAACCTTATTGCAATCCTCAAAGATAACATTTGCCTTTTTTGCCTCTTTGCAAAATACCTCTCTATACTCATCCGGAGTAAAAATATATCCCCTACTCTTAAAATGTGCTAAACTTTTTTTAGCTATCTGATTTATTGTCATCTCTATTCATCCCCTTTTGTGCTATTTTAAATTCAATCAACTGCAAAGCCTTAATAAAAGCTTCTTTTATTGCATTGTGTTTAATATCATCACTTAACACTGCACTATTATTGATTGAAAA
>CAZBVR010000034.1:0-7009 GCA_964495415.1 uncultured Nautiliales bacterium | reverse complement strand
TATCTTTAAGATAGGGGATTGGATAAAGGTGGGAGATGTTGAGGGGATAGTAGAAGATATAGGTATGAGAACTACTAAAATTAGGGCTTTTGATAAGAGACTTATAGTTATGCCAAATGCTACTATTGCAAATAGTGCCGTGGATAATTTTTCAAGAAGAGATAGAAGAAGAATAAAAATGAGAATAGGAGTTACCTACTCAACTTCTCCTTCTGAGATGAGAAAGATGTTAAATGAAATTAGAGAGATGTTATTTAATCATCCACAAATTCATAAAGACCCACTATTTGTATATTTTGATGAATTTGAAGATAGTAGTCTTAGTATATTTTTCTATCTATTTACTACTACTGCTGTATGGGAAGAGTATTTGCAAATTAGAGAAGATATAAATTTAAAAATTATGGAAATAATATCTAAATATGAAACTAACTTTGCTTATCCATCAAATAGTATCTATTTTGAAAATAGTTTAAAAGTTGAGAAGTAGAAGTGTGGAGAACCCACACTCTTTTATTGTTCGCTTTTTTCTTCACTTAAATATGTTTTTACATATTCAAAACCGCTATATAAAGTTAAAATAACAGCCAACCATAGTAGAAACTCTCCTCCATACCAATTCATTGTAAGAAAACCAATTGCTCCCATTTGTGCCACCGTTTTTACTTTTCCAGCCATACTTGCGGCTACTTTTTTCCCTTCACTTGCCATTTGAATTCTAAGTCCGGTTATAAAAAACTCTCTTACAAGGATTAGATAGATAGCCCAAGGATTAGCTCTTCCTATCATCATAAGCCCTAAAAACCCAGCCAATACAAGCATCTTATCTGCGAGAGGGTCAAGTATTTCTCCAAGTTTTGAGGTAGCATCAAAATTTCTTGCAATATAACCATCGAAAAAATCTGTTATAGAGGCAAGAGTAAAGATAAGAGCCGCAAAAAAATCGCACCAAGAGGGATGACAACTAAACAACTCCCTATTTACAAAAAATAGAAACATAAGAGGAGCCATTAAAACTCTTGAAAAGGCTAATATGTTTGGAGTGTGTTTTAACCTTTTAGACCATTTTAGCCATCTTTGGAGTTGCAAGTTTTCGTTTGTAATCATTTAAAAGTTGTCCCACCATCTACAATTATTGTTTGACCTGTTATCCAACTGCACTCATCTGTGCATAGAAAATAACTAATTCCTGCTAAGTCTTCCGCTTTTCCCATTCTACCGAGAGGGCTTCTTTTTTCAACTTCTGCTTTTACCTCTTCATAGTTAGGAAATTTTTTCAGTGCATCAGTATCGATAGGTCCTCCACTTACTGCATTTACTCTAATTCCCTTTTCTCCAAGTTCAGCGGCCGCATATTTTACCATTGTTTCAACTGCGGCTTTACTGCTTCCATGTCCTGCATAATTTGGGGTATAAACTAAGTTCCCTGTTGATGAAAGAGATAAAATAACTCCGCCTCCAACTTTTTCCATTCTTTTGGTAGCCTCTTGTGCTCCTACCACGAAAGCCAATACCGTTGCTGTGTAGATATTATTTAATCCTTTTGGTTTTAGTCTCATAAATGGAGCAAATCCTCCAACAACACTTCTTCCTGAGATTATTGCATTTGAGATAAAAAAATCTACTCTATCAAAATCTTTATCAATCTCTTTAAAAAGAGTTTTATATTGCTCCGGTTCCAATATGTTTAGAGGATAATGTTTTGCTTTAATTCCAAACTTGCTTTCCAAATCCTCTGCTATCTCTTTTGCTAACTCCTCATTTGAGTTGTATGTAAAGGCGATATTCACTCCCTCTTTTGCGAATCTATATGCTATCGCTTTTCCTATACCTCTTGTTGCTCCACTAATAACTAATGTTTTACCTTTCATCTCTTTTATCCTTTATATTTTTTTACAATCTCTTCAATTTTTTTTCTATTTTCTAAACTTGGAGGAGTAAGTGGCAATCTATATTCCAACTCACACAATCCCATTATGTGCATCGCATATTTGATTGGAATAGGGTTGCTTTCTATAAAAAGTATTTTATTTATCTCCCACAACTCTTCGTTAATTTTTTTAGCTTTGCTGAACTCTCCATTATTGGCTGAATGCACCAATTCAGATATCATCTTTGGAAGTAGGTTTGAGGTAACTGAAATAACCCCTTTACCACCACTTGCTAAAATTGGATAGTTTATTGCATCATCTCCACTAATTACGATTAAGTCACTTTTAGCTTGATACTCTACCACTTTGCTAATATCTCCACTTGCTTCTTTGACTGCAATGATATTTTTACACTCTTTGCTTAGTTTAATTGCTGTTTCCGGTTCAATGTTAGAGTTTGTTCTACTTGGAACATTGTATAAAACAACATCGATATCGATAGAGTTTGCTATTGCTTTGTAGTGTTCAAATATACCTTTTTGAGTAGGTTTGTTATAGTATGGAGATACACTCAAAATAGCATCTGCTCCGCACTTTTCAGCAAATTTTGCCAAATCTATTGCTTCTGAGGTTGAGTTGCTTCCTGCACCTGCTAACACTTTTGTATTGCTATTTTTACATATCTCTACTGCTATCTCAATGCACTCTTTATGCTCATTATGAGAGAGAGTTGCACTTTCTCCGGTTGTTCCTACTGGGACAACATAATCTATTCCATTTTCAATTTGTCTTTTGATTAAATTAGCATAATTATCTGTATCAACTTTTCCATTTTTGAAAGGGGTTACTAATGCGGTCATTGCACCAATCATAAAAATCTCCTCTATATTTTTTTTAGAATTATATCATAATTTTAGATTCCCATTTTCCCTGGATTTAAAATTCCGTTTGGGTCAAAGGCTTTTTTTAATCTTTTAAACAGATTTATCTCCTCTTCTGTAAAAGCTATATTCATAAATTGAGCTTTGCTTATTCCTATTCCATGCTCTCCACTTAAAGTTCCACCCAATTCTACTACCATTTTAAAGATATCTTCAATCGCTTTGTGTCCCTTTTCTACCTCTTCTGGATTGTTTTTATCTTTTACCATTACATTCACATGTATATTTCCATCCCCGGCATGTCCGAAACAAGGGATATTAAATCCATACTTTTCTCCAATCTCATATATCTTTTTTAAGGCGATTGGCAATAAACTTCTTGGAACAGAGATATCTTCATTAAGTTTGAGAGTTCCATAGATAGTAGTTGCTGGTGAAGCATTTCTTCGAGCATACCAAATCTCTTCACTCTCCTTTTCATTGGATGAAACTCTGAACTCTTTGCATCCATTCTCTTCAAAAGAGTTTTTTAATACATCTATCTGAAATTTAATCTCCTCTTCTACATTTCCATCTACTTCTCCAATTAAAATAGCTCCCGCATATTCTGGAAGAGGGGCATTCAATTTTTTTATAAGTGCTTTTATTACTAAACTATCTAAAAACTCCATTGCTACCGGATTGGCTCCATTTGCAAGTGATTTAAACACTGCATTCATAGCATCTTCTACACTCTCAAATATAGTAATATAAGACTTTTTATATTTGGGTTTTGGAATTAGTTTTAAAGTTATCTCTGTAATAACAGCCAAAGTTCCTTCGCTCCCCGTTAAAATCCCTGCTATATTGTAACCGGCAACATCTTTTATAGTTTTTTTTCCTGCTCTAATAATATCTCCATTTGGTAGAACCGCTCTCATAGCCATTACATAATCTTTTGTAATACCATATTTTGCGGCTCTCATTCCTCCGGCATTTTCGCTAACATTTCCTCCGATTGTAGTATAATCCATACTTGCTGGGTCTGGCGGATAGAATAGACCTCTCTTTTCAACCTCTTTTTGAAGAGTTCCATTTATTACTCCAGGTTGAACTACGGCTACCATATTGGCTTCATCTATCTCAATAATTTTATTCATATGTTTTTCAAGTGCTAAAATGATACCACCTTTTACTGGAAGGCTCCCTCCTGTGAATCCGCTTCCTGCTCCTCTTGGAGTGATAACTATTCCCTTTTGATTGCAATAGTTTAAAATTTTACTCACTTGTTCCTCATTTTCGGGGAATACTACCGCTTCCGGTTCATATCTTACTTTTGTAGCATCATATGAGTAGGCTCTCAAATGGGCCTTGTCTGTAAATATATTTTTTTCTCCCACAATTTTTTTTAGTTCTTGAATATTTTCCTGTTTCATTTTTTCTCTTCCTTTAACATTGTTTTATAATACTCTACCCAATTTTTTGGACTTGATTCAAAAAAACCTTTTGTAACCTTGCTATAATTTGTAAAAAATGGTTTCTCTTTGGGATATGGGTATGGAGTGGTCTCTTTTTTCTCTAAAACATAGAAACTATTGCTATCAACTATATACTCTTTATCTCCCAATATAAAATCTATAAAACCTATATTAAATTCACTACAAAAGTTTTGAAAATCCTCTTTTGAGGGTTTAGTTTTAAATGTAGATAGAAAAATATCGCTATCTATCCATTGGATTGAGGGATAACTTCTTTTAACCGAAAGGTAACTTTTTTGATTTGGGGCAATAATCAATCCTCTGAAATTGTATAATCCGAAAATTATTTTATCTCCACTTTTTGGAGTAACTTTTATAGATGCTAAATTTCTATTTCTAAGTTTTAGAAGTGGTTGATATATAACTTTTGCATCTCCAATTGAGATAGCTTTTCCAATCATCATTCCATTTTGAATTATAAATCCTGTCATTCCCTTTTTAATCTCTTTATTAGAGATAATTCCACTTTTGTTAGATGTTGATATGATATTTACCTCCTCTTGCTCTCCATTAAAAGCAAAAAGAGAAACAAATAGTAGTGGTAAAATAGTAATTTTAAGTATCTGCATTCAGGCAACCTTTTTTTTGGCAAATTATATCAAAATTTTGTTATAATCGTGAGCAATTATTAGAAATTTAGATAGGGGAGATTTTTATGAAATTAAAACTTTTTTCTACTCAACGAGCAATTCGGGAATGGTTAAAAAAACATCAAAACACTATTTTAGATAAACATACCACTATTGGAGAGTTTTTTGAAAAGATAGTAGTTGTAAAGAATAGAAAATTTATAGATAAAGATATAAGAAAAAAGTATCTGTTTGAAGCTATACAAAATATAGATATCTCAAAGTTAGGTTTTAGAAAGGAGTTTTTATCTTTTAGTAAAGATAGCGAGTTTATATTTGGTTTTTTGAATGAGCTTTTTTTAGAAAGGGTAGATATAGAAAAGGTATCTTTGAGTGATACTTATGTTGAATTTGAGGAGCATATAAGTTTAATAAAGGCTGTGAGGGAGGAGTATAAAAAGTTATTAGAAAAAGATAAATATATTGATAAATTTTTGATTGAGGAGTATAGTATAAATAGAGGATTGTTAGAGGGTATTGATTCTATTGAGATTATATTAGATGGATATCTTTCTAAATTTGATATTGAGGTTTTGTCTAAGATAGAGAAACCTATCTTTGTAGAGGTGGATGTTACAAAGTTTAATAAGGGATTGGTAGCAAGAAGCCTATTTGAATTGGAGGAGGGATATAGATATAGAGTTGATTTTCATAAAAAAGAGGTGCTAAGTAAAGAGAAGAATGTTCAAAAGGCGGAGATAGAGGTAAATTATTTTTCTAAAAAGTTTGATGAGGTAAATTTTATTTTTGCAAAAATTGCTGAACTTGTAGAGGAGGGGTTTGCCCCTGATAGAATAGCGGTTATTTTGCCCGATGAAACTTTTAGCAACTATTTAATGGAACTTGATAAATATGAAAATCTAAATTTTGCCATGGGAAGAAGTTTTACTACCTCAAATCTTTTTATAAAATTGAATTCTGTTTATAATTATCTGTTAAATGAGGATAAAATAGATTATCTAAAAGCGGGAGAGTGGATAGAGGAGTTTTTAAATTGTGAAGATGTTGTGCAATTTATTATCTCAAAAAGCAGTAGTGAAGAATTAAGAGTTATTGATGAGGAGTTATATAGATTATCAACATTTGAATCTGTTTTTAGAGGAGATAAAAGGGAGTTTTTGCATTTTATTCTTGAAAAGTTTAAAAATTTAAGTTTTGATGATAGATATAGCGGGAAAGTAACTGTTATGGGAGTATTGGAGAGTAGGGGAATTGAGTTTGATGCGGTTGTTATTACTAATTTTAATGAGGGGGTAGTGCCAAATGTAAATAGTAAGGACCTATTTTTAAATAGTGCAGTAAGAAAAAAGTCGGGATTACCTACAAGAATGGATAAAGAGAATCTGCAAAAACATTACTACTACTCTTTATTGAAAAGCTCTAAAAAGGCTGTTATCAGTTATATAAAAAATGAAAAGGAGAGTGTAAGTCGTTTTTTATATCAACTTGGATTGGAAGAGGGGGAGAATAGAGAGAAAAGATATGATGAGGTGTTATATAAATTTTCTCCGAAAAGGGAACTTTATAGATATAGTGGCAAGATAGATATAAAGTTTCCATTAACTCCAACTACTTTGAAAACTTTGCTAATATGCCCTACACAATACTACTTCTCAAAAGTTTTAAAAATAGAGGATATGGATAGAAACAAAGAGAAAAATTTTGGAACTATCTTGCATAACATTTTGAAAGAGGTGGTAATGGATAGAGCCAATATAGTGGATAAAGAGCACTATTTTACTCTTATTATGGAGAGAATATATCAAAAATTTAACTCTCAGGAGGATAGATATGAAATTAGAGTTAAATATGAGGATGGAATAAAGAGGTTTTGTGATAATGATTTTGAACTTTTGAAAAGTGCAAAGTTTATTGAGGTTGAAAGATGGAAAAGTGGGTTTGGGGTTACTGGAAAAGAGTTAGCTTGTATAATTGATAGAGTTGATATTTTTAGTAATAAAGTTAGAGTTATCGATTATAAGAGTGGGAAATTGAGTAATATAGATAAAACAAAAGATTTTCAACTAACTTTCTACTATTTATGGGCTATGAAGCAGTATCCGGATAAAAATATTGAAGTGGGTTATTATGATATGCAAAAGAGAGAGTTT
>CAZBVR010000033.1:0-6212 GCA_964495415.1 uncultured Nautiliales bacterium | reverse complement strand
GCCGAGATTGTGAGTTTCCTCTATCTCTTTATTTGGCATCTGTTCCACATAGGTTGGAGGGGTCATCTCTATTTTAGGGTCCATTGGGTGAGAACTGCATCCAGATAGAAGCAGTATAGAAACTCCGACTATCCAATAGTTTCTCTGTTTCATCTAATTCCTTTTAATTCTAAAACCGCTTTTTTTATATTTTCTTGTCTCATAAAGTGCTCTCCTACTAAAAAGGCATCAATCCCATTATCGCTAAGTTTTTTAACTATTTCAAAATTATCTATACCACTCTCGGCTACTTTAATTACATCTTTTGGTAGAAGAGGAATCAACTTTTTGCTTAAATCCATATCCATTTTGAAAGTTTTAAGGTCTCTATGGTTAAAACCTATAATTTCGGCATCTATCTTTATCGCTTTATCTAAATCCTCTTTGTCGTGTATTTCAAACAATACTTCCAATCCTATATTTTTAGCAAAATTGTATAACTCTTTTAATTTAGAGGTTGGAAGGGCTTTTGCTATTAGTAATATAAAATCCGCTCCTGCATCATAAGCCTCTGCTATCTGATAGATATCGATAATAAAATCTTTTCTTAAAAGAGGGATTTTTGAAAAGGTTGATATCTCTCTTAAATAGTTTAAATCTCCTTGAAAAAAGTGGGGTTCAGTTAAGATACTCATTGCATCCGCAACCTCATTATACTCTTTTGCAATTTCTATTGGATTGAAATTCTCTCTAATCACTCCTTTGCTTGGACTTGCTTTTTTAACCTCAGCAATAATTCTATATCTATTCTCCGGAGTGGCTTTCAGAAATTTTTTAACCTCTTTTATCTCTCTCTTTTTTTCTAACAACTGTTCAATAGGCTTCTCTTTTTTTAAGTTATCTTCTGTTTTTTTGATTATCTTTTCTAAAATCATCGTTACATCTCCTAATCATTTTTTTGTGGTATTCTACTTCTTTCTCTTTTATATCTACTTTATTGATAATAGTTTCAGCCTTTTTGCACTCTCCTATCTTGTAGTATCCCCAAGCCAAAGAATCTAAGTATTCCGGAACATTTGGAGAGATTTTTAAAGCCTTTTTAACTAACTCTATGCCTCTTTTATAATCTACATCATATTTGATTAAGATATAACCAAAATAGTTGAGATAGATAGGATTATCTGGTTTCATTTTTAATAGATTTTCCATATTAGCTATAACATTTTCTATCGCCTTTTTATCCTTTTTAGATGAGTTAAATTTATAGACTGAATAGAGAAAAAAGAGTTTTGGAACCTTTGTTAATTTATATAGTTTATAGGCAGTTTTATAGTCTTTTTTATCTTCAAATTTCTTTTTATAGATAAATATAAGTAGATTTTTATCTAACTGATTCTTTTTTACAAACCTAATCGCTTCTTGATACTTTTTATCGATAAGATAGATAAATACAACCTTTCGAGCATATTCAGGATTGCCACTATTTTTATACAACTTTTTATATATTTCAATTAGATTTTCATTATCATATAAAAATCTGTAAATTGTTGCTAATCTTTTACATATTAACTCTGAGCACCCATATAATCTAATATGAGTTTGATAGTAGGAGATAGCTTCGTTAGGTCTTTTTAGATGTTTGAAGAATAGGTCTCCCATCTCTGCTAAAATTTTTTCTGAATGGTTAATAGAGTAGGCACTTTTTAGATAATTTATTGCTAAGTTATACTTTTTCTCTAAGATATAGATATAGGCCATCAATCTATAAAGGTCAAGGTTTCTTTTACTTTTTAATATCTCTTGAATTAGTGAAATAGCTTTTTGATATTGCTTCTTTTTGATATAGATAAAAGCTTTATATTTGATTACCTCCTCTTTCTGTTTCGGGTAATTTTTAATAAATTTATCTATAAGGTTTAGAGTTTGATTATACTCATTTGTGCTAAAACTATATATAATCTGCTCTTTCAGATAGATAGGCTTTTTGCTTTTTTGATATAGGTTGTCAAAAATTTTTATCGATTTAGATATATTTTTATCTGAATAGAATAGGGCTTCAACAATCAATTTATCTTCTTGTTGAAAAACTTTTTTTCCAATAGGGGGAGTATAGGTTTGCTGATTGACTACACATCCTGTAAATAGAATTGAGATAATAGTTGCTATTATTACTCTACAATACCAACACATTCTTTTTTCACCATATCTTTCTCTTTTTTAAAAATCTCCCAAAATGGAAATGTTCTGCATTGAGTTGGTCTCACTTCATAAATTGAGCAGTTTTTCTTTTTTTCATCAAAAAAGATACAAGCAAAATTATCCTTATCAATTTTCTTCTCAATTAGAGAGGTTTTATATCCAACCTTTATTGTGTATAATTTTAGAAACTGCTCTCTTTCTATATTTAAAAAGTTTGCTATCTTTGTTATCTCAATAGGCGAAACCCAAATATACCCACTTTCACCAGTGCAACATTTACCTCCGCACTCCTCACAAGCTTTTGGATTAAATTTAAAATCAAATCCCTCTTTTGTTATCAACTCCATAATTTTATACCTTTACACTTATAGTTCCCGCTTTTTTATATATCTCTTCCGCCTCTTTACTAAATTTATCTTCCTCAAAGTTGAATATAGGAGAGTGAAATTTTACCATACTTTTAGAGTGTCTTTTGGCTCTTATCAATACCAATTTTGCATCTTTTCCCTTTTTGGGATACACCAATTGAACATCTGTAATTTTGAGGGGTTTAGGCAAGGCTTTTACAATCTCATCAAATTGCTTTGCATCATAACAAAATATAAACTCTCCCTTCTCTTTTAGAGAGGAATTAACTTTTTTGAGGAGAGGAGCAAGGGGAAGGTTTTCTTCATATCTTGCTATCTTTTTTATTTGGTTATCGCTTTTGAGGGTAGATTTATAAAAGGGGGGATTTGAGATAATGTAGTCAAACTTTTTATCAAAGTTATAGTTTAAAAAATTTTCCACCACCAAATGGAGTTTTATTCCATTCTGTTCGCTATTTTGTAAAATAAATTGAGCCATTATCTTTTGTATCTCAATAACAGTTAAATTTATCTTAAAATCTCTTGCGATTAGCAATCCCAAAACCCCACAACCTCCACCAATCTCCAAAACATCGTTTTTGATTGGAAATTTTGAGATAAAGTTGTATAGGAACAGAGTATCGCTATTGTAACAATAACCATCTTTTGGTTGATGCAAAATCATAATTAAATCCTGTTTTTTTGTTATAATTGTATCAAAAAAAAGGTGAAATAATGATAATTATTCCAGCAAGGTTGTCATCTTCTCGATTACCAAAAAAGGTTTTAGTTGATATAGGTGGGATTCCAATGGTGATAAGGACCGCACAAACCGCTCAAAAAATTGATAAGGTTGTAATTGCAACAGATTCAGAAGAGGTTGTAGATGTTGCAAAAGGTTACAATATAGAAGCGGTTTTAACTGATAAAACTCACAAGTCAGGGACGGATAGAATTAAGGAGGTTACTGATATTTTGGGTTTAGATGAGGAGGAGCTGATTATAAATTTGCAAGGAGATGAGCCTTTTATTGAGGTTGAGGTGTTGCAAAAGGTTAAAAAGAGTTTAGAGGAGATAAGAGATAGAGAGTTTGTTATGGTTAGTTGTTATAAATTGATAGATGAGGTATCGGCTGAGGACCCAAATTTAGTAAAAGTTGTAATAGATAAAAATAGCGATGCAATTTACTTTTCAAGAAGTAAAATTCCATACAATCGAGACAATTCAATTCATAACTACAAGGGACATATAGGAATATATGGGTTTAATAAAAGAAGTTTGGATAGATTTTGTCAAATTTCAGCACCTATTGAGGATATTGAAAAGTTGGAGCAGTTGAGAGTTATCTATCATAGTTATAAAATCAAGATGATAGAGGTGGAGAGTAGAAGTTTTGGAATTGATACTTATGAAGATTTGGAGAAAGCGAGACAACTATTTCAATGAAAAAGATAGCAATAAGTGTAGGGGATTTAAGTGGAGTTGGAATTGAGATAGCCCTTAAAGCTCACGATAAAATTAAAAAATATGTTAAGCCTCTCTATTGCATAAATAGAGAGATGTTGGAACAGAGTGCCTCTCTTTTAGGATATAAAATTCCAAATGACTTTGAAATCTATCCAACGGCGGGAAAGTTTCAAATCGAGATAGGAAAAGTCTCTCCAAAAAGTGGATTGTATAGTTTTAACTCATTTGTTGATGCTGTAAATCTTGCTATAAAAGGAAGAGTTGATGGGGTTTGCACCTTGCCAATCAATAAAGAAAGTTGGGCAAAAGCAAAAGTTCCCTATCACGGACACACCCATTTTTTGGGAAAGCTGTTTAGAAAGAATGCTATTATGATGTTGGGATGTGAGGAGTTGTTTGTTGCTCTATTTACTGAACATATTCCATTAAGAGAGGTTTTTCAAGAGGTTAAAAAAGATAAGTTAGCACTCTTTTTAGAGCAGTTTTATAATTCAACAAAGTTTGAGAAAATTGCTGTATTGGGTTTGAATCCTCATGCAAGTGATAATGGGGTTATGGGAGATGAGGAGGAGAAGGAGATAGTGCCAGCAATTGCAGAAGCAAATAGAAGAGTTGGGAAAGAGGTATTTTATGGTCCCGTTGTTCCAGACACAGCCTTTATTTCAGGAAGGGGCAGAGTAGTGGCTCTTTATCACGACCAAGGGTTGGCACCATTAAAAAGTTTATATTTTGAAAAGAGTATAAATGTTACTTTAAATCTACCGATTTTAAGAACATCAGTTGATCATGGAACCGCTTTTGATATAGCTTATCAAGGCAAAGCGACAGATGTTAGTTATATTGAAGCGATAAAATACCATTTAAAAGGATAGATATGAAAAGAGTATTTTTATTTGTGTTTATTTTGCTGTTTGCAGGTTGTAGTTCAAAGGTGAGTGAGGTTTTTCAAAAGGATAAAACCTATATAACTCTTATGCAATATACCAAAAGGGGAGAGATTGTTAAGTCATTGGAGACAATTGCACTAATCAATGCCACATATATCAATCCTATTTTGAAAGATAGTAATAAAAGTGAGAATTATGAGGTTTTTATTATCGGGGTTTATAACTCTAATGATTATAGAGGTTATGAAAAGGGTGGAATTTTTAATCCAAATTACTCTTTAACAATGAATGGAGAGAAGTTTGTTAAGGCTGAAAAAGCGGATAAAGTTAAATTGGGCCTTGAAAATTATCCTTTCTACAACAAGTGGATGAAGTATTATGAAGTTTATTTTCCAAAAAGTGATAGTTTTGATTTAGATATAGAGTATAAATTTATTCCAACCGGAGATAAAACTACATTAACAATTGAGAAGGATATATATGATGAAGAGGAGTAGAGAGGGTTTCTCTATTCTCCTTTGTAGTTTTCAATAGCCTCTTGTAACATTTTAGTCGCTTCCTCAATTCCCACAAAATCTTTTACTTTTACCCATTTGTTAGGTTCAAGTGCTTTATATGTTTCAAAAAAGTTTTTAATTCTGTCAAGTGTAAATTTAGGAAGGTCAGTATAAGAGTTTATATTTTCATAAGTTGGGTCAAGTTTAGTTATTGGAACAGCAAGAAGTTTTTCATCCATTCCACTTTCATCTTCCATTACAAGCATACCAATCAATCTAACACTGATAACACACCCCGGAACAATAGGATACTCAGTTAAAACCAATATGTCCGCAGGGTCTCCATCTTTTGCAAGAGTGTTGGGAACAAATCCATAGTTTGCTGGATAGTGATAACTTGAATAGATAATTCTATCAAATACAATCGCACCACTCTCTTTGTCTATCTCATATTTGATATTACTTCCAACAGGGATTTCTATCAAAGCATTTACTTTGTCAGGATTGCTACCTGGCTTTATTTTACTAATATCCATTAGTTTTCTCCTTCATTTAAGTTTGTTAATCAAAATTATATCAAAAGCATAGAGAGTTTTCAATGAAATAGTTTATTTAAAGGAGAGTTTTCTATTTTTTTTGTTTCAATCCCCTCTTCCCGTATTGCTATGCTCACAAGTTCGCATAAAGCAATCGGGTTGCGAGGTTGAAGAAGTAGGGCGGTTTGATGTTTCTTAATGTCTATCGGGTTATTGGTTAAATATCTGTTCTATTTCAATCCCCTCTCCCGTATTGCTATGCTCACAAGTTCGCATAAAGCAATCGGGTTGCGAGGCTAA
>CAZBVR010000032.1:0-12947 GCA_964495415.1 uncultured Nautiliales bacterium | reverse complement strand
TCTCTTTCATTGCTTGATATCTTTTTATATCAACCTTAAATATACCTAAATTTATAGAAGATGTTACATCTATCTCTACATCATCTGGAGTTATAAGACTTTCTAAAAACATATCATAATTACCAAATATCTTTCGTCTAAAATTTATATATTTTACATTATATTTTTCACTCTTAAATAATTTAAAATCATCAAAAAGTTCTCTCTCAATTATATATTCAATTAAGGTTGTTTTTCCTGTGCTTTTTGGTCCATATACCCATAATATCTCTTTTGGCAGTCTCTCAAACCATTCTTTAAAAAACTTTATCTCTTTTTCTCTATCTATTACTCTCTCTTCTCTAAATACCACATCTTTCATTTATATTCCTTCTATTTAAAAATGGTTCTCCTTACATATTGATTTAAATTTACCTCTTTTTGCTATTGCAAAAATAGTAATTGGGGTTTTTGTCTGTTTTGCAACTCTTTTAATATATTTTAAATCTCTTTTTTTAAAAGAAAATAAAATCTCATACTCTTCTCCACTACACCCTACTCTTTTGTCAAAACTTTTTAAAAACTTAAATCCAACTCTATTAAGTTTAGATAGCCTTTCTAACTCTTTAAAAAGTCCATCACTAATATCAAGAGCAGAAGTTATATATCTATTCGCCTTATAAATAAATCTATCTTTCAATTTTGGAGTTTTAAATTTGGAGTTTTTTCCAACTTTTCCACCTCTTAATAGTTTTTTTAAATCTTTATTTACTCTTCCTAAATCTCCTGTATAGGCAAGATAATCCCCAATTTTAAGACCCTTTCTAAACAGAGGCTTCTTTGTAGTAGAGATAAATGTCATTGTGATATCAAGTTTATCATTTGCAATTGTATCACCACCAACTATTTCATAATTGTATCTTTTAGCGGTTTCTAAAAAACCCTCAGTAAGCTCCCTTATCTGCTGTTTTGTGATAGTTTTAGGCATTGCAATTGATAAGAGAGCATATTTTGGCTTTCCATTCATAGCAATAACATCTGATAGATTAACTAAACTTGCTTTAATAGCAATCTCTTTGTGTGTAAGCCAAGAGGTTTTAAAATGAACTTTTTCAAAAAAAGCATCTTTTGAATAGATATAACCTTCAATATAAGCTCCGTCATCACCTTGAAATTTTGAAGATGCTATATTTTCAATAAAAAACTCCTCTCTATTTTTTCTCATTTGCTCTCATTTTTCTATACTTCTCCTCCATCTCTTGGATAATCTCTCTATCCGGTTTTCTTCTTAAACCTACATAACCAACCTTTTTTCCATTCTCATCAAAAATAGGCTCAATTCTAACAATTACCCAATAATATTTTCCATCTTTTCTTAGATTTTTTACATAACCTTCCCACATTCTGTCATCTCGAATAGTATCCCACATCTGTTTAAAGGCAATTGCAGGCATATCAGGATGTCTTACAATAGAGTGAGGTTTTCCAATTAACTCCTCTCTCGAATATTTTGTCATCTGACGATATGCTTTTGAGGTGTAAGTTATAATACCATGAAGGTCTGTTTGAGTAATTAAACTTCGTGCTTCCAAGCCCTCTTCTTCAAATGTAACTTCAATATCAAGAGGTTCCACATTAGGTTTTGCCGGCATTTTTATTTCCTTATTATATTATCGTTTTTTGCTCCATTTCCAACATATTTCTATATTTTCTAATAATCTCTTGCAATACTTTTCTATCGGGCTCTCTTCTAATTCCCACATAGCCTATTTTATTTCCGTCATCATCAAAAAATGGTTCCACTCTAACAATCACCCAATAATACTTTCCATCTTTTCTTAAATTTTTTATATAACCCTCCCACGGAATATTTTTTCTAATCATATCCCACATACACTTAAAAGAGGAAGCAGGCATATCTGGATGTCTAACAATAGAGTGAGGTTTTCCAATCAACTCCTCTCTCGAATATTTTGTCATCTGACGATATGCTTTAGATGCATAGGTAATAATGCCTCTTAAATCAGTTCTTGTAATTAAGGCTCTTGCTACCAAGCCTTCCTCTTCAAAGGTCGCCTCTATATCTATTGGGGGCACATTTGGTTTTGCTGGCATACACGACTCCTATTTTTTTTGACTCCATTTTTATAAAACCTATTTTACTTTTTCCAAATAATCTCCCGTTCTTGTATCTACTTTAATTCTATCTCCTGTATTTAAATGACAAGGAATAGTTATAGTTGCTCCTGTATTAACCTCAGCTGGTTTTCTACAAGCTCCCTGTCTATCTCCCTTGCTTGAAGGAGGAGTATCAACTATTTCAAGTTCAACTACTTGTGGTAACTCCAATCCAATAGGTTTATTGTTGTGAAAATTGATATCAACCTCCATTCCGTCAAGTAAAAACTGAATTTCATACTCTATATTCTCTTTTGGTAAAGATAACATATCAAAAGTTTCACTATCCATAAAATAGTAAAAACCATCTTCATTATAAGAGTATTGAAATTTTCTTCTTTCAAGATTTGGCTCTTCCGCTTTATCACCTGCATGAAAAGTTTTTTCAATTACTCTTCCATCTATCAAAGATTTAATTTTTGTTCTAACAAAAGCAGCACCCTTTCCCGGTTTTACATGCTGATATTCAACTATTTTATATGGAACTCCATCTAACTCTATATTTAAATGTTTTTTTAAATCATTCATACTATAAGCCATTCTATTCTCCTTCTTTAAATTTGAGCTGACTTCACACTAATGGCAGCTTTTAGTTTTGATAACTCCTCTAATACCTCTTTGCTTACCGGAGTATCAGTGATAATAACAGCAAGAGCTTCTCCATCTCTATTTCTACCAAGTCTAAAATCTGAAATGTTGATATTATATTTTGCCAATGTCATACCAACCTCTCCAATTACTCCTGGAATATCTGTATTTCTGAAAAAGATAAAGTTACCCTTAGGTTCAAACTCTAACTCAAACCCTTTAATTTCCACAATTCTAAAATTATCCTCAAACATTGTTCCACTAATAGTATATAAATTTGTATCGGTATAAATCTCTATTTTTATTAAATTTTTAAAAGCACAACTTTCATTACTTCTCTCTTGTGTATCAAGTTCTATTCCCTTCTCTTCCGCTAAAAATTTAGCATTTACATAATTTACATTTTCTCCTACAATCTCTCTCATAGCTCCTACTAATGTAAATGTAAGAATAGAGTTTATATATTTTGAAACATCTCCATATGAAATAACTTTCACTTTTCTTAAAGCTTTATCTATCAATTGAGCTGTTAAATATCCCATTTTTTGAGATAATTCTAAATACTTAATAGCCCATTCCGGAGTTTCCTCTGTTTTTATTGGTAAATTAAGTGCATTTGGATAAGAGATTCCTCTTACTGCCTGAATTATATTTTCAGCCGCTTGTTTTGCTATCTTTTCTTGACTCTCAATTGTATTAGCTCCAATATGAGGAGTAACTGATGTATTTTCTACATTCCAAAATGGATGGTCATCTAATGGCTCTTTATTGAAAACATCAATTCCCAACCAAGCAATTTTTCCACTTTTTAAACCTTCCAAAACATCATCTTCATTATAAAGCCCTCCACGAGCTACATTTATTAAAACAACTCCATCTTTCATTCTCTCAATCTCTTTTTTAGTAATCATATTGATAGTTTCTTTATTTTTTGGAGTATGTATAGTAATGATATCACAAGCCAAAATATTATCAAAATTTGTAGTATATTTTACACCTAAATCAGTAGCCTTGCTTGGAGTAATATATGGGTCATAAGTAATAACATCCATTCCAAAAGATTTTGCTCTCACAGCCACTCTACTACCTATGTTTCCAAAACCGATAACTCCAAGTTTTTTGCCATACAACTCTCTACCAAGCCACTTTTCTCTATTCCACTCTTTTTTCTGTTTTAAAGTATTTACCGCATTTGGAAAAGCTCTCATAGATGAAACAAGATGACACATAGTTAATTCCACTGCGGCAATTGTATTGGCAGTAGGAACATTCATAACTATAATTCCCTTTTTACTCGCTCCATCAATATCAACATTATCAACACCAACTCCTGCTCTTACAATCGCTTTCAATTTTTTAACTGAATTAAGAAATTTCTCATCTACTGGGGTCGGACTTCTTGTAATCACTCCATCAGCATCCTCAATAATTTTAAATAACTCCTCTTTTGGAGTTTTAGATGCATCAACTAATTCAATATCTTCAGCCTCTTTTAAAATCTGAAAACCTATTTCGTGAATTGGATCACAAACAACAATTTTCTTTTTCATTTTCATCCTTTTATTTTTACCTCTTTTAAAGTTACATTAAAATTGTAATTTTTAAAAAGTTTTTGAACTTTTTCTGCCTCTCTCTTTTTAGCAAAATTTATAAAAAGTTTCAAGTTATTTTCATATCTTATTATGGAATAATCCAAATTATTTAACTTTAAAATCTGTTCTACTCCAAATAGTTGATATCTATCAAGAGTATTTAAAACCATTTGATATAAAATTCTTGTTTTGGGAATATAATTTAAATCTACTTTAAAATAGAGCTCCTTAGCTGGAAACCTATCTATCTTTTTACTATCTGCTAAAAGTTTAATTATATCCTCCCTCTTTTTTTCAATTTTATTGGTGGGAGAAATCTCCTTTTCCGCCTTGAAATCAATATCTGAAACAAGATAGTAAGTAACTCCCAATCCCATAACTATTGAAATAAAAAGGAGGAGAAAAAGGTATCTCATCTACTATTTTTGAGATAATTTTACTCTTTTAGTTTCAGGGTCAAGTTCAATAATTTTACCCTCTATCTCCTCTCCAACTTCATACTCTGATATCTCTTTTTCAAGGTCGCCTTTTCTTACAAGAGCTTCCACTCCATTGTCTAAACTCACAAAAAGACCGAAATCTGCAATGTTTTTAATTTCACCTTTTACTGAATCTCCAAGTTGATATTTTTTTGAAAAGGCTACATATGGCGAATCTTCTGCATCTTTTTTAGATAAAATAATTTTGTTATTTTCTGGTTCGATTGAGATAACTTTAAACTTATAACTCTCTCCATTCTCTAAAACATCTGTAGCTTTTTCACCTTTCACCCAAGAAACAAATCTGTTTGGTAAAAAGCACACTATTCCATCTACATCTATAAATCCACCAATTTCTGTAGTATTAACAACTTTTCCTTCAACAAAATCTCCCTCTTTATGTTTGTTTGCAAACTCCTCTGCTGGTTTTGGTAATAAAGATTTATAACTAACTCTTAATCTTCTATTTTCAATATCTAAATCAGTAACCTCTACTTTTATCTCATCTCCAACTTTTAATAGATTATCAATTTTTTCATTTGAGTTCCAAGAGATTTCAGAGATATGTAAAAATCCTTCAACTCCATTTCCAATATCAACAAAAGCTCCATACTCTCTTATGTTTGTAACTGTTACTAAAATTTCATCACCATTCTCTAACTCGCTATCGATAACCTCTTGCCAAGGGTCCGGCTGAGTTGCTTTAATAGAGAAAAGCATTTTATCAGGGTCAAGCAGTTTCACCTCAACATCTTGATCTCTTTTTAAAACTGCAAAATGATTTACTTTTTTATGACTAACTTCCTCTTTTGGAACAAAACCAGTCCATCCACCTTCTAACTCAATAACAACACCATCTCTTTTGAAGTTTTTAACTTTTGCAGGAATAACTTTATCTTTTATCTCTTCAATAAACTCTGCTCTTTTCTCTTTTTTCTCTTTTAACAACTCTTTTCTTGATAAAACAACTCCATTTCTTTTTACTTCAATAATTTTAGCTTCAATAACTTTACCCTTGTTATCCTCATCAAGTTTTAGAGCCGACTCGCTTTTTGGAATAAAAAACTCAATTCCATCATCATTAGTTGCAACAAAACCTCCCTTATTTAGCTCTTTTATCTTAACTTTAACAATATCTCCCTCTTTGTAGTTATCTAAAAACTCTCTTTTCTTCATTTCAGATAGGGCTACCTTATGAGTTAAAATTGGTGCATCATTTTTAGCTTTTCCTTTAATAATCACAGGGATTTTTTCACCTTTTTGATAGATAATATTCCCTTCACTATCTTTAATTTCATTGATAGGCAACATACCTTCAACTTTACCTCCAACATCTATAAAAACAGTCCCCTCGTTCATATCAACAATTAGACCCTCTTTAATTTTTTGTCTCTTTTTACCTTGTTCAAAATTCTCTAAAATTGTTCCAAAATCTTCCGTCTCTTCTGTTTCCACTTTTTTGATATCTTCATTCATCATTGTCTTCCTTTATCTGTTGTATTTTTTCTATAATGTTTCGAATTAACCATTCTGGGGTGCTTGCTCCAGCACTCACTCCACAAAGGTTTTTACCTTTAAACCAATCACTCTTTAACTCATCTTTATCTTCAACAAGATAACTATCTTTACAAAACCTCTTTGAGATTAAATATAGTTGTTTAGTATTAGAGGAGTTTTTACCTCCCACAATTATCATAACATCTGCCTCTTTAGCCAACTCCTCTACTGCGGTTTGATTCTCAAAAGTTGCATTACAGATAGTATTAAAAACTCTCACCTCTTTATATTTTTCAACTAACTTTTGAGCTATTTCAAGAAAATGGGTAACCTTTCTCGTTGTTTGAGCTACAACAGCAACTCTTTCTCTCAATTTTAACTTCTGCAACTCATCAACACTCAAAACAACAAAAGTTCTGTCTGGATTTAAAGAATAACTTCTAACACCCATAACCTCCGGATGTTTCTCATCTCCAAAAATCACTATATCATACCCCTCTCCACTCATCTTTTCAACTATCTGTTGTGGTTTAGTTACAAAAGGACAAGTTGCATCTATCAACTCTTTACCATTTTTGATTAGAAATTGTTTGTCAGATTTAGTAATTCCATGAGTTCTGATTATCACCTTTTTAGTTTCAATCTCGCTCAACTCTTTTGCCAATCCAACCCCACACTCCTCTTTTAATCTTTTAATTTCAAGCGGATTATGAATAAGTTCTCCATAAGTTACAGCCCCTTTCGAGTTTTCAGCTATCTTTATTGCTCTCTTTACTCCAAAACAGAAACCATAACTTTTGGCTAACTTAATTTTCACTTGAAACCTCCGTAACTCTTCTCAATAACTCAACAAAATTTGGAAATGAAGTTTTTATAGAATCAGTTTCTAAAACTTTTATGCCTGATACAATTCCTAATATAGCAAAACTCATAGCAATTCTATGGTCTCCAAATGAATCTATCTCAGAATAGTGTGGCACTCCACCCTCTATACAAAAACCATCTTCATACTCTTCCGCCTTAATTCCACATCTTTGCAAATTATTTACCACTGCACTAATTCTGTCCGATTCTTTTACTCTTAACTCTTTTGCATTTCTCACTTCACTACGACCATTTGCCACAGCCATAGCCATTGCCAAAGCGGGAATTTCATCTATTAACCAAGCGATTCTCTCCTCTACCTTTACAGCTTTTAACTCAGAAACTCCCTCAACAATAATATCTCCTATCGGCTCATATCTATCCTCTTTAACATTATACTCAACTTTTGCTCCCATTCTTTCTAAAACTTTAAAAGCCTCCACTCTTGTAGGGTTTAAAGTTAAATTTTTAAGCTCCACTCTGCTTTTAGATATCACCGCGGCAACAGCAAAGAAAAAAGCACTACTTGGATCGGCTGGAACAGAAATAGATAAAGGTTCTAACTTTTTTCCATTTAAAGGAGAGATAGTTACAAGATACTCTCCACTTTCCAACAACTCAGTCTCAATATCTGCTCCCATTCCTTTTAACATTCTTTCTGTATGGTCTCTGCTTAAAAATGGTTCTTTATAATTAGATTGATTATCGGCATGCAATCCTGCCAAAATAAGAGCTGACTTTACTTGTGCAGATGCAATTTTAGAAGAGTAGTTAAAACTTTTTAGTTCTCCTCCCCGAATAGCCATAGGAGCCAAATTACCATTTTCTCTTCCATCAATTTTTGCTCCAATTGTTCTAAGAGGTTCAACAACTCTTTTCATTGGTCTTTTTCTTAGATAGATATCCCCTGTTAAAACAAAAAATCCATCAATTGCTGATAACAAACCACTATATATTCTAATGGTAGTTCCACTATTTCCACAATCCAAAATTTCAAAAGGCTCTTTTAGCTGTTTAGGGGGAAAAATCTTTATAGTGCTACTATCCAACTCCTCAACTCTTGCACCCAACAAAGTAGCAATTTTTAAAGAGTTTAAAGTATCCTCTGCTTTAAGATAATTTTTTATTATTGAAGGTTTATCTGATAGAAGTGCAAAAATTGCACATCTATGAGAAATTGACTTATCAGAAGCTATATTATCTATCGTGATATCAAAACTTTTTTCTATTTTTTTTACCTCTATCATCTTAACTCTACACCCACACTATTTAATTTCTCTATTACTTTTGCAATTATACCATTTATTTCCTCATCTGTTAATGATTTTTCAGGATTTTGTAAAATAATTCTAATAGTTAAAGAGTTTTTATCCCCTAAATCAAAAATATCTATTGGATAAAACTCTACTATCTCTATAATTTCCAACTCCTCAATCGCTTTCTTTAACTCTCCATAACTTTTACTTTTATCTACCACCAAACTTAAATCTCTTGTAGATTTTTGAATTTTTATAATATCGTTGGCAAACTGCTTTTTAGGTTGTAATAACTCTAAATCTATCTCCGCAATAAAAGTATCATCTAAATCAAAATCTTTTGCAACTTTCGGATGTAACTTACCAATGTATCCAACTTCAACACCATCTAAAAATAGTTTTGCTGTTTGATAAGGATGAGTTAATAAACAATTATTGCTCTCCACAAGTTCAAATTCTCCAAAGATATTTGTCAATCTGTCAATAAAAAAGCTAAAATCAACCTTTTTAGGTTTAGGATTTGCAACATTCTCTCTTTCTACTAATCCACTCCACACAAATCCTATCTTTTGACTCTCCTCTCTAAGATGATTATAAACAGCTCCCACAGAAAAGAGAGCCACTTTTCTATATCCATTATTTTTATTGTTTTTAACACTTTCCAACATTTGCAAAATAAGAGTAGCTCTTAAAGTGTCTAATTCTGAAACAATAGGGTTTAAAATGTTTAATTTCTCTTCCATTAAAGGAAAAGCATATTTTTTCATTCTTTCACTACTATCGAAAACAAAATGCAACACCTCAAAAAATCCGTTTGCTACTGCTCGCTCCTTAAAAGAGTTAATAAGTTCTATCTTTTTGATAGTCTCATTTATTCTAACTTTTTCTGCAAAAAGAAGAGGCTTAGGTTTTAATGTATCAATCCCATACATTCTTAGCACCTCTTCCGCGATATCATATCTATTTTTTATATCATGTCTAAATGGAGGTATCTGAATTCTCAAAGTTTTGTCAGAGTTATCTATCTGAGTATGAATTTGCAATTTATTTAAAATACCAATAACCTTATTCTCATCAATCTCCTCTCCAATAATTGAATGGATATCTGCTAAATTAACATTTATCATTTTTACTGGAACATCTTTTGTTAAATCATAATTTCCATTATACACTTTTACTTCAAGCTTAGAAAATTCTCTTAAAATATAGTTGATAGCTAATATAAGATTTGGATTACTACCTCTACTACTTCTAAAGAAAATTTTATCTGTTTTTAATCTCTTCTCATAAACAATTGTAGAAACATATTCTGGGTCAATAAAATTAGCATCAATAATAAAAGTTCCGCTTTTTGAAGTTGGTAATTGCAAAACTTTTATTCCTGTTTCATAGATAATTTTTTCACTTTTTACAATATCAATTCCATCCTCTGTTTTTAAAACAAGTTTAGAGCTATTATCATAGATAGTAACAATAACTCCCGTTGCAACAGTTGTATATGTAGCATAATCAAAAATAGTGTCTGTAATCTCCTCTTCCACTAATGCTAATCTATATCTTATTTTAAAAACAACTTTCACATCGTCCCACGAAATAGCCTTCAAAAAATGGGAAGAGTGTTTAATATCATCATCAATACTTAAAATTCTTCCCAATCCCTCAGAGTTTTTATCATCTTCAAACTCCTCAATCTCTTTTAATGGTATATTGAATTTAGCACTCAACTCTCTTGCTATCCCAATTATTGAAAAACTATCTCCTCTATTTGGAGTAATACCCAACTCAATAATATCATCATTTAGATAGTTTGAAACCTCCTCTCCAACTTGCAAATCTCCAATAGAGTTATCCAAAACCATAATACCATCTTCCATTTTAGGAAGACCTATTTCAGTAGAACTACAAATCATTCCAAACGATTCTACACCTCTTAACTTTGCTTTTTTAATTTTAAAGTTTCCTGGTAAAACAGCTCCCACACAAGAAACAGCAACATATTGTCCTTTTGCTACATTTTTCGCTCCACAAACAATTTGAACAGTTTCATTATCCCCTATCTCTACTTGACACACATTCAATTTATCTGCATCGGGGTGCTTCTCACACTCTCTCACAAATCCAACAACAACCTTTTCTGGAACTCTTATCTTTTTTAATCCCTCTACCTCTTGTCCTATGCTATTTAAAGTATCACAAATCTCCTCAGTGCTAATACCGTCAAGATTTATAAACTCCTCTAACCATTTTCTTGTTACTATCATTTGAACTGCTCCATAAGTCTTAAATCTCCCTCATATAAACTTCTTAAATCATTTATTCTATGCATCAGCATAGCAAACCTTTCAACTCCCAATCCAAAAGCATAACCACTAACATTTTCATATCCCACAGCTTTAAAAACATTTGGATCTACAATACCACATCCCAATACCTCTAACCAACCAGTGTTAGAACAAACTCTACATCCCTCTCCTTTACAAAAGATACAACTTATATCAACCTCTGCACTTGGCTCAGTAAAAGGAAAGAAGCTTGGTCTAAATCGAACTTTTACATCTCCAAACATCTCAATTAAAAAGGCCTCTAAAATAAATTTAAGATTAGCAAAACTAACTTTTCCCTCTTCATCTACAACCAATCCTTCAACTTGGTGAAACATTGGAGTGTGAGTTAAATCATAATCTCTTCTAAATACCGCTCCCGGTGATATCATTCTAATTGGCGGTTTCTCCTTTAACATTGTTCTTATTTGAACTGGAGAGGTATGAGTTCTTAAAAGAGTAGCATCATTCATATAAAATGTATCTTGCATATCTCTTGCTGGATGATATTTAGGCAAATTTAAAGCCTCAAAGTTATAAAAGTCCTCCTCAATCAATGGACCCGTTTCTACTGAGAAGTTCATCTTTGTAAAAAAGTTTATAATTTTATCCATTGTGATAGTTACCGGATGTCTTGCTCCGATTTCACTTCTATTCGAAAAAAGAGTTACATCTAACTGCTCCGACTTCATTTTCTCCTCTAAAAGTTTCTCCTCCAACTCCTCTCTTTTTTTCAAAATAAGATTTAAAGCCTCCTCTTTCAATTGATTCAACTTTTGAGCAAACTCTTTTTTCTTTTCATTAGGAATCTCTTTCATCTTTTTAAACTCTTTTGTGATAATTCCATTTTTACCCAACAACTCCACTCGAATTTTTTCAAGCTCATCTAAATGGATAGCCTGTTCTATTTTTGATAAATCTATCATATTATTAAGCCCCTTAAAATTTTTTACTAATTTTACAAAAATTTTGAGTATAATTCAAAGAAATTTTAAAAAAGGAGAGAAAAATGTGTATTTTTTGCGAAATTGTAAAGGGAAATATACCTGCAACTAAAATTTTAGAGGATGAAAACTGCTTAGCCTTTAAAGATATAAATCCAATTGCACCTATTCATATTTTAATAATTCCTAAAAAACATATTAAAAATTTTGCTGAAGCTGATGAAAATACAATTACTAAACTTTCTGCTTTTACTAAAAAGGTAACAGAAAAGTTAAATATAACTGATTATAGAATTATAACAAATAATGGAGAAAATGCAGGTCAAGAAGTTTTTCATTTCCATATCCACCTAATTGCTAATCCAGATGGAAAATTGGATAGAAGGTAATTTAATGAAATATGTAGGAGCACATGTTAGCAGTAGTGGAGGAGTGTGGAATGCCCCGAAAAATGCCTTTGAAATAGGAGCAAAGGGATTCGCTTTTTTTACTAAGAATCAGAGAAGATGGCAAGCAAAACCATTGGATAGTTGGAGTATCAAAAAATTTAAAGAGAATATGGAAAAATATAATTACAAAGCTGAAATGGTATTGCCTCATGATAGTTACTTAATCAATTTAGGACATCCAGATAGAGAGCAGGAACTAAAATCTTTAAATGCCTTTATAGATGAGTTGCAAAGAGTAGAACAACTTGGATTGAAATATCTCAATTTTCATCCCGGAAGCCATCTGAAAAAGATGAGTGAAGAGGAGTGTTTAAAAAAAATTGCAAAAAATATCAATATCGCCCTTTCTGAAACAGATTATTCAATTGCTGTAATTGAAACAACCGCGGGTCAAGGAACAAATTTAGGATATAGATTTGAGCATCTTGCTTCAATTATAGAGTTAGTAGATAAAAAAGATAGAATTGCGGTTTGTATCGATACGGCTCATATCTTTGCGGCTGGATATGATATAAGAACAGAGGACAGTTACCTTAAAACAATGGAGCAGTTTGATAACATTATAGGATTTAAATACTTAAAAGGTATGCATATCAATGATAGCAAAGCAAAACTTGGAAGCAAAGTTGATAGACACCACTCTCTTGGAAAAGGAGAAATTGGGCTTGATGCTTTTAAATATATTATGAGAGATAAGAGAATTGATGAGATTCCTCTAATTTTAGAAACAATAGACCCATCTCTGTGGGCGGAAGAGATAAAACTTCTTTACTCTTTTGAAAAAAATACAGATTAAAAAA
>CAZBVR010000031.1:0-3370 GCA_964495415.1 uncultured Nautiliales bacterium | reverse complement strand
ATAGAGCAAAACTAAGAGGATTAAATCTAACAGGACTTAGAAGAGCACTCAATAACAGAAGCGATATTGATAAGATAAAAAAGGCTTATAAAGAACTCTTTGAAAGCAATAAACCTATAAAAGAGGTGGCAAAAAAACTTTTAGAGAGTGAAAATGAGTATGTAAAAAAGTTAGCACAATTTATAATAAATTCAAAAAGAGGAATAGCATATGATAGAAAAATGTGATTTTTGTAACAAACCAGAAACTGATGACAATCCTCTATTAGAGGGTGAAAGAGCAAAAATTTGTAAAAGCTGTTTAATAAGTGCTTACCAAATTTTAATGGGGGAGATAGAATTAGAAAAGTTTGAATCTGAAACAGAGCAAAATAGTGGTGATTTTAATCTATTGACTCCGAAACAACTAAAAGAGAAACTTGATGAGTATGTAATTGGACAGGAAAAAGCAAAAAAGATAATTTCAGTAGCTGTTTATAATCATTATAAACGATTATTTAAACAGGATAAAGTTGAGGATGATGATACTGAACTTCAAAAATCAAATATCCTTGTAATAGGACCAACAGGTAGTGGAAAAACTTTAATCGCCCAAACATTGGCCAAATTTTTAGATGTGCCGTTAGCTATTGCAGATGCTACAAGTTTAACAGAAGCGGGATATGTTGGAGAAGATGTTGAAAATGTAATTTTAAAACTTTTGCAAGCTGCTGATTTCGATGTAAGCAGAGCTGAAAAGGGAATTATCTTTATAGATGAGATTGATAAAATCGCAAGACTTGGAGAAAATAGAAGTATTACAAGAGATGTAAGTGGTGAGGGAGTTCAACAAGCCCTTTTAAAAATTGTTGAGGGAAGTGTAATCAATGTTCCTCCTCATGGTGGAAGAAAACATCCGGGAGCTGAATTTATTCAAGTAGATACAACAAACATTCTTTTTATAGCGGGAGGAGCCTTTGATGGTTTGGAAGAGATTATAAAAAAAAGATTAAAAGGTAATGTTATAGGTTTTGGAAATGAGCAAAAGGGAGAACTAAAAAAAGAGGAGATTCTTAAATTAGTAGAACCAGATGATTTAGTTAAATATGGATTGATTCCAGAATTGATAGGAAGATTTCCAATCATATCAACTCAACAAGAATTAACAAAAGAGGAGTTAATTAAAATTTTAACTGAGCCTAAAAATGCTCTTGTAAAACAGTATAAAAAACTTTTTGCTATTGACGATGTAAAACTTGAATTTGAAAAAGAAGCACTTGAAGCAATTGCAGAGTTAGCACTTGAAAGAAAAACAGGTGCCAGAGGATTAAGGTCTATTTTAGAAGATGCAATGATAGATGTTATGTATAACCTTCCAGAATATAAAGGCTATGAAGTGTTAATTACAAAAGATGTTATCTTAAAAAAGAGTGAGCCTATCTTAATAAAAAATTGAAAAGGGGAATAATGGCAAATATATTCGATAAAGTTGTAGGACTATTTTCAAATGACTTAGCAATTGACCTTGGAACTGCAAACACTATTGTAACAATAAAGGGAAAAGGGATTGCAATAAATGAGCCGAGTGTTGTTGCACTAAAAACTACAAACAATGGAAAAAAGAAAGTCCTTGCAGTTGGAAAAGAAGCAAAAGAGATGGTTGGTAAAACTCCAGAAAACATTACAGCAATTAGACCAATGAGAGATGGGGTTATTGCCGATTTTGATGTAACACAAGAGATGATTAAACACTTCATCAAAAAGGTGCATAACAGAAATACCTTTATATCTCCAAGAGTTATTATATGTGTTCCTTATGGGCTTACCCAAGTGGAAAGAAAAGCGGTAAAAGAGAGTGCTATGAGTGCTGGAGCAAGAGAAGTTTTTCTTATTGAAGAACCTATGGCGGCCGCAATTGGAGCAGGATTGGCAACCCAAGACCCAGAAGGAAATCTTGTTATCGATATTGGGGGAGGGACTACTGAAATAGGAGTTATTTCATTAGGAGGATTGGTAGTTTCAAAATCTATTAGAGTGGCAGGTGACAGATTTGATAAAGCTATTGTTGATTATGTAAATAAAACCTACTCTTTACAGATTGGAGAAAGAACTGCTGAGGAGATAAAAATAGGAGTTGGAACTGCTGTTAAATTGAGCAAAGAATTAAAAATGGTTGTAAAAGGGAAAGATAGAATATCGGGACTTCTTAACACAATCCAAATATCAAGCGAAGATATTAGAGAAGCCTTGAAAGAGCCAGTTAAAGAGATAGGAGAAGCCCTTAAACAAGTGTTGGAAGAAACCCCAGCAGATTTAGCCGGAGACATAGTTGAAAATGGTATAATTTTAACAGGTGGAGGAGCCCTTCTTAGAGGACTTGATAAGTATTTGAGAGAACTTGTGAAATTACCAGTTTATGTAGCAGAGGACCCTCTTCTTGCAGTGGCACGAGGAACAGGTAAAAGTTTGGAAAATATAGAGTTACTTTCATCTGCTCTAAATGAATAAAAAACTATCCTATACATTAGTTACCATTCTATTGGTAACTATCTACTATTTTAAAACCCCATTGATTGAAAATAGCATAGCTATCTTCAATTATACAAAAAAGGGGATTATCTTATATTATCAAAAGATAGAAAATTATATAACAAGTTATTTTAATCAAGCTGAACAGATAAGAGAACTAAAAAAAAGAGTAAAAGAGTATGAAGATTATATTTATAAAGTTGTTCCTATCTTAGAAAACTATCAAAAATTAAAACTTTTTAAAGAGATAAAACACCCCAATCTAAAATTTACTCAAACAATATCTTATGCTCAACTTCCCGATATGAGTGCTATCTATATAGATTATTATGATAAAAACTTAACTACTCCACAAGGTTTAATCTACAACAATTATAGTGCTGGAATTGTAATCAAAAGTATAAAAAATTACTCATTAGCATACCTTAACAACAATCCAAAAGTAATTTATGCTGTCTTTATTGGTAAAGATAAAATCCCAGGAATTCTTTATGGAGGTAATACTATAATTATAAAATATATTCCCAAATATAAAAAGATAGAAAAAGGGGATATTGTTATCACAAGCGGACTTGATAAGATATTTTATGAGGGAGTAAAAGTTGGAAAAATTGTCTCAATTAAAGAGAAGAAACTTTATCAAGAAGCTACTATAAAACCTTTTTATAATCCTTTGCATCCTACATTTTTTTATGTAGTGGGAAAATAGGTAACACCTATACCAATTTTTAACAAAAAATTGTATCGATTTTATCAATTTTTTGATATGCTCAAAACAAAAAAAGGATTAAAGATGAAATTCTATCCAGATAGAAAAATTTTCAAAAACAGCAAAATCAAAAATATGTGTGAATACAACAATC
>CAZBVR010000030.1:0-7463 GCA_964495415.1 uncultured Nautiliales bacterium | reverse complement strand
TATAATAATCCAAGTTTTGGTTATGGTGGGTATTGTCTTCCAAAAGATACAAAACAACTTCTTGCAAATTATAGACTTGATAACATTCCTCAAAAACTAATAGAAGCGATAGTAGAGAGTAATGTCCTAAGAAAAGAGTTTATTGCAAAAAATGTATTGGATAAAAATCCAAAAGTTGTAGGGATTTATAGATTGATTATGAAAGAGGGAAGTGATAATTTTAGAAGTAGTGCTATTTTTGATATTATGGAGATGTTAAGACCATTTGTAAAACTTATAGTTTATGAGCCAATGGCTAAGGGAGATGAAGTTGAGGGGGTTGAATTTGTTAAAGATTTGGATAGTTTTAAGCAAATTTCAGATATTATTCTTGCAAATAGATTAGATGAAAATCTTGAAAATATAAAAGAGAAAGTTTATACAAGAGATATTTATAGTAAGGATGAGTAAGCAAAATTTTAATAGAAAGAGTTGGGGAGTTATTTCCCCTCTTCAATAAACTTTTTTACTCTTTTTATAATCTCCTCTTTTCCAAGAATTGATAGAAGTGCTGATAGGTCTATTCCCTTTGTGTCTCCATTTAAACAGATTCTCAAAGGAGGCATAATCTCTTTCGGTTTTAGATTGTTGTTAGGAATAAACTCCTCCATTAAAAGTTCGTGCCACTCATTTGGTAGATGAGGGTTTTTATCTTCAAGAAATTGAATAAACTCTTTTAATATCTCTTTTGTATTCTCTTTTATAAACTTCTTAACAGCTTTTTCATTATAAGAGTTTGGAGGAGTTAAAATTGTGTTGATTATATTTGCCATCTCTTTTAATGTTTGGGCTCTATCTTTTACCTCATCTAATAAAATTTCCATTTTATCGTGATTTTCTATATCGATATTAAAGTCTTCTTTTAATAGTTTAGCAATTTTTTTGTTAGGAGTATTTTTAATATAGTGATGATTTAACCAAAGCAGTTTTTCATAGTTATATCTACTTGCTGATGAGTTTATCTCTTTTGGGTCGAATAGTTGAATCATCTCATCCATTGAGAAGATTTCTTGGTCTCCATGGCTCCATCCAAGTCTAACTAAGAAGTTTAGAAGAGCCTCAGGTAGAAATCCCTCTTTTTTATATTCCATTACATTTACTGCCCCATCTCTTTTTGAAAGTTTTTGACCTTTTTCGTTATGAATCATTGGAACATGATAAAAGTTTGGAACTTTCCAATTGAAAGCTTTATAAATAAGTATCTGTTTGAAACTGTTGTTTAGATGGTCGTCTCCTCTGATTATATCGCTCATTCCCATTTCATGGTCATCAACTACCACTACAAAGTTATAGGTAGGAACCCCGTTACTTCTTGCAATAACGAAGTCATCTGAGGGTTGGATTTTATGAGTTACTTCCCCTTTAACTCCATCTTTTAAAACTATCTCTCCCTCTAATGGAGCTTTAAATCTGATAACATAGTCCTTCTCCAACTCCCCTTCAAATTCTCTATATTTTCGTATATCAAAAGGAGGTTCTTTTCCACTTTGAACAGCCTCTCTATACTCTTTTAACTCTTCCGGAGTGAGATAACATTTATAAGCTTTTCCCTCTTTCAAAAGTTGCTCAATATATTTTTTATAAATATCAAATCTTTCACTTTGATAAACTACTTCATCATTCCAATTCATTCCAACCCATTGAAAAGCCTCTAAAATGGCATTAGTTGCTTCCTGTTTATTTCTTTTTAAATCTGTATCCTCTATTCTTAATCTAAATTTTCCATTATTTTTTTTAGCCCATAAATAGTTAAATAGAGCGGTTCTTAATCCACCAATATGAAGATATCCAGTTGGACTTGGTGCGAATCTTGTTATAACCATATCAATCCTTTATTTTTTTTTGGTATTATAACAAAAAGAGAAGGAGGAAGGAATGAAAAGTTATATAGAACAGCTTTGGGATGTTAGAGATACTCTTAATAAAGAGAGTCTTAAAGAACCAGAGATTAAAAAGGCGATATTGGATACGATTGATGATTTAGATAGGGGACGGATTCGATTAGCTTATAAGGAGCATCTTGATTGGAATATAAACTTTTGGATTAAAAAAGCGATAATTTTATATCTTAAAATGGCGGAAGATTATATGACAACAAATGGAACTCACAAATTTTATGATAATATACCATTGAAGTTTGATAATTGGGACCATTTGAAATTTGCAACTGCGGGGATTAGAATTTTAGCGGGAACTTCTGTTCGAAAGGGAGCTTTTATTGATAAGGGCTCAATTATCAAATCTTCATTTATAGAGATAGGAGTTTATATTGATGAAAACTCTATAATTGAATATAATTGCAGTATTGGAGTTGGTGCTCAGATTGGAAAGAATTGTCATATTGAGGCTAATGTTGGGATTGAGGGCAACTATTCAATTACAACAAAGCCTACAATTATTGAGGATAATGTTATTATTGGAGCGAAGTCTCAAATTGGAAATGAGGTTAAAGTTGGAGAGGGTTCTATTTTGGAGATGGGTTGTTTGATTAATAAAAAAACTCCAATTGTAGATGAAAAAGTGGGAAGAACCTATTATGGAGTAGTTCCGCCAAACTCTCTTGCTAAACCTGTTTTTAGGGACGGGAGATATATGATATCCATTTCAGAGTTGCCAACTTCATTAAAATAATAGAAAAAGGAACAGGATGAGGTTTTTATATATAGTGTCTTTGTTGAGTATTGCATTATTTGGAAAAGTGATAGATAGAATAGAGTTAGTTGTGAATAATGTTCCAATTACTACTTATGATATAGAGAAAAAGACTCGAATCACAAAAATTAAAGAGGTGGCAATAGATGTTTTAATAAATAGAGCTGTATTTCAGACAGCTTTAAAGGAGAGAGGTATCTATATTGACCAGTTTGACATCGATAGAGAGATGGAGCGAATAGCTCAAAGAGAGGGAATGACTCTTTTTGCTTTTAAAAACTATCTTTTGCAAAACGGAAAGTTGAACTCATTAGAGGAGCAGATTAAACTGAATTTGGAAAAGAGAAAGATAATCGAAAGTTTAAATATAAGAGTTACTCAAAAGGAGTTGAGAGATTTTTATCAAAATCATAGAGATAACTTTAAGAAACCTTCTAAAATTGAGGTTACTCAATATAGTTCAAAGGATAGAAACTCTTTAATGAGTATTATTAAAAATCCTTTAAGCAATGTTTCGGGTGTGGAGATTAAAAATAGAGAGTTAGATATTAACAGCACAAATCCAAATCTATTTAAATTTGTTTCTAAAAGTAAAAAGGGGGAATTTACTCCTATTGTAAAAGCAGGAGAGCAATTCACAACTTTCTATATTTCAGATAAGAGAGGGGAGGTTTTATCTCCATTTAAAGAGGTTGAAGCCTCTATTTATAACTTTTTAATGGAGAAGAAGTCAGAGGAGGCATTTGAGGAGTTAATTCAAAGATTGAAAGCAAAAGCGACAATTATCTATCTTGCAGATGATAATTGATAGATTAACTCTATTGCTAATTGTTTTGAATTTTTTATGCAATCATTAAAACTAACTCCTTTATATGCATTGGAGTTGAGATATAGATTATCTATATTTTGAAGAGTTTTATTGATATTCTCTAAAATTTTTAGATGCCCAACTTTATAGTTTGGTATTCCCCTTTTGTGGATTTTTATAAATTTAACTTTTAGGTTATTTTTACCAATAATTGTTTCTATATCTTTTAGAGTATTTTCAATTATCTCCTTTTCACTCATTTCCAAAATGTTTTTATATCTTTGTCCTCCTACCATAGCTCTTATTCCATTTCTATTTGGAAAGATATATTTATCCATTAAAACTCCCAATGTTTTCATCTCAGTTGTTAGTATTCCAAAACTTACCGGCTCAATATCTCCGCTAAATCCAACAATGGCAATAGGAGTATAATCTATTTGATTGAGATAATTTGCTAAAATTGGGTATTTAGACTTTACAATTTTTGCGGCTTCATATGCTGGGGTTGCTATTATAATTTTATCGTAGTTTTTAAGTTCCTCCAAAGAGTTTATCTCTTGATTCACAATGTTCAATTGTGATGCTAACTTTTCTATCATTTGAGATATTCCCTGTTCAAATGAAGTTAATTCCCCACTTGGATTTCCTCCCTTTTTTTTCTTTAACATTCCTTTAAAAAGTCCTCCATACTCTTTTTCAAGAGTGGCTATTTTTGGAAAAGCCGCATTGATTGAAAGATTTGAGGGGGTGCTTCCATAAATTCCTGCTGTCATAGGTTTCATAAATCGATGAGTGAAAAACTCTCCCAATCGTCTATTTGTAAAAGATTCCACACTTTCATCTATTTGAGGATTTGCAGGAATAAAGAACTCCCTAAACATTCTAACTTTTGCACTAAATGGTAGAATGTTTCCAAGCAGAAACTCTTTTGGAGAAGAGGGTAATTTATAGAGTTTATCATCAAAAATATATCTAATTTTAGAGTTTTGATTTGCTTTTATTGGAGTAATTCCTATCTTTTCACACAGTTCCAAAGTTTCAGGTGAGTTGTCTAAGAATCCATTTACTCCCTCTTCAAATAGAAACTCTCCTATTCTGATACTATTTGCTTTTCCTCCAACCTTATCTTTCTCAAAAATCGTTACATCTACTCCACTCTCTTGAAGATAATAAGCAGTAGTTAATCCGCTAATCCCAGCACCGACAATTGCTATTTTCATTTTAATTTCTCCTATTTATGGTATAATTTTAATAAAAAAAGGAACTCTGATGAAACATTTTAAATCATCTTTTGTTATCCTAATAATAGGTCTAATTATAGCATATTATTTAGGAGGATTTGCAGGAGCATATATTGCCGGATTGTTAGCTCTGTTAGAAGTTAGTTTGTCATTCGACAATGCAGTGGTTAATGCTAAGGTATTGACTACAATGGAGAGGGTTTGGCAACAAAGATTTATTACTTGGGGAATGGTGGTAGCAGTTTTTGGAATGAGATTTCTGTTTCCTCTTTTAATTGTAATGGTAGTTGGAGGGTTAGGATTTTTAGAAACCTTAAATATAGCAATTGAGGACCCAGAAAAGTATCACCATATTTTACAATCAAATGAGAGTTTAATTTTCGCTTTTGGGGGTTCTTTTCTTTTAATGGTTTTCTTTGACTTCCTATTTGAGGAGAAAGAGATTAAATGGATTCAGTTGATTGAGAATAATAGAGTTACCAATAAATTGAGTGAGGTTGCAAATGCAGGATTGATTATAGTTACAATGATAGGTATTGTGCTGATATATGAAACTAAGAGTTATGAGATAGCAATAGCCTTTTTTACAGGTATGTTAATTCACTCACTATTGGCAAGTTTAGATGACCTTTTTGACACAGATGAAGCTGTATCGAGTGGTTTGATAGGTTTTATCTATTTGGAAGTTTTAGATGCAAGTTTTTCATTTGATGGAGTAATTGGTGCCTTTGCTTTAAGTCAAAATATCTTTTTAATTATGATTGGATTAGGTATAGGAGCGATGTTTGTTAGAAGTTTAACTCTATATTTGGTTGAAAAGGGGACTCTAACAGAGTACAGATATTTGGAGCATGGGGCTCATTATGCTATTTTTGTGTTGGCCTTTATAATGTTAGTTCAAATTTTTTATCATGTTTCAGAAGAGGTTACAGGAACGATAGGTATTGCTTTAATAGGTGTAGCTTTCTATCATAGTTATCTTGAAAATAAAAGAGAAGAGGCAGATGCAAAATAGATACTACTATTCGTTTGAGGAGTTTGTTGGAGATTTGGAGAAACTATCAAAAAAAATTATTGGTAGTGGGTTCTATCCAGATACAATTGTGGCCATTGCAAGGGGTGGATTAACTTTCTCCCACTTTTTGGGAGAGGTTTTAGATGTGAGAAATGTTGTTTCTATAAACTCTATTCACTATGAAGATGAGCAGAAATTGGATTTTATCAAACTTTTTAATGTGCCCGATTTAAGCAGTTCTAAAAAGGTTTTAGTTGTTGATGATATTAGTGATAGTGGAGATACATTAGAAGAAGTGTTAAAATTATTAAAAAGTAGATATCCAGATGTAGAGATAAAAGTGGCTACCATTTTTTATAAACCTACTTCAAAGGTAATTCCCGATTTTAAACTAAAAGAGGCGAATGAATGGGTGCAATTTTTTTGGGAAAAGATGTTATAATTCTAAAAATAAGGAGGACAGAATGGCAAATCTATTGATTATTGGAGCAGGAGGAGTTGGAAGAGTTGCTACATTTAAAGCGGCTATGAATATGGAGTCTTTTGAAAAGGTTAGTTTAGCAAGTAGAACAAAATCAAAATGTGATGCAATTGCAGAGGATATAGAAAAAAAACTTGGAGTAAAAGTAGATACTTATCAAGTAGATGCAGATAATGTAGAGGAAACGGCTAAACTTATCAAAGAAGTTGGTGCTGATATAGTTTTAAATGTAGCACTTCCTTATCAAGACCTTACAATTATGGATGCTTGTTTAAAAGCGGGGGCTCACTATGTAGATACAGCAAACTATGAGCATCCAGATGAAGCAAAGTTTGAATACAAACTTCAATGGGCAAAAGATGAAGATTTTAAAAAAGAGCATCTAATGGCTCTTCTTGGAAGTGGATTTGACCCGGGGGTTACAAATGTGTTTGTTGCATATGCAAATCAATATCTTTTTGATGAAATTCATTATGTTGATATTTTAGATTGTAATGCAGGAGACCACGGATATCCATTTGCTACAAATTTTAATCCAGAGATAAATATAAGAGAGATTACTCAAAAGGGTAGATATTGGGAAAATGGAAAATGGATAGAGATTGAGCCTATGAGTGTTAAAATGGATTGGGAGTATCCAAAAGTGGGAGTATATCCAAGTTATCTTTTATATCACGAGGAGCTTGAAAGTTTAGTTAAAAATATACCACATCTAAAAAGAATTAGATTTTTTATGACATTTAGCGATAAGTATTTAAAACATCTTGAAGTGTTGCAAAATGTGGGAATGACAGATATCGAGCCAATTGAGATTTGTGAAGGTTGTAAAATTTCACCAATGGAGTTTTTAAAAAAAGTTTTACCAGACCCAGCAAGTTTGGGAGAGAGAACAAAAGGGCAAACTAATATAGGATGTGTAATTGAGGGAATCAAAAACGGACATAAAAGAAAAGTTTATCTATATCAAATATGTGATCATCAATGTGCATATAGAGAAACAGGGGCTCAATGTGTAAGTTATACAACAGGAGTTCCGGCAATGATAGGGGCTAAAATGATAGCAGATAAAAAATGGCTCAAAGAAGGAGTTCATAATATGGAGGAGTTTGATGCAAAATTATTTTTAGAGGAGTTAAATAAACAGGGGCTTCCTTGGGAGATAATTGAGTTAAATCCAGAGGAGTAGTTTCTCCTCCTTTTTCTATTCAAATTTTTTCACTATGTTAT
>CAZBVR010000029.1:0-17662 GCA_964495415.1 uncultured Nautiliales bacterium | reverse complement strand
AAGTTTTTCCAATAGTGTTCTTAGTAGAGAGTGCTTTTCTATCGTCTCATTTATCTCTTGCTCTTCTGTTTCATCTATTTCGCTGTTGTTTTGCAAATAAGTTTCAATAATTAAACTTTTAAGTTTTTTTAAGAGTGTTAAGTTTTTTAATAATTTCTCTTTTGATATAAAACTATTCAACAATTGATAAGCATAACTCTCTTCTTGTTCAAGAATAGCTTTTAAAATATCCAATTCATCCATAGTTGAGATATCGCTATTATGTTGTTTTATATTTTTTAAAATTTGCTTGATATTTACAAGTGCTTCTGTTTCAGTCATTTCAAATGCAATAAAATCATCTTCATCTACTGATTTTTCGATATATTTGTTAAGATAGATTTTTAAATTTCCTATTATCCAATTTTTATTAACCTTTTCCTGTTCTAAAATATAGTTAATATAACTTCTATTTTCAGAAACTAGAATATATAATATATGCTCAGGAGTAAAATAGTTATCTCTGTTTTCTATTGCCAAATCCAATGCTTTTTCAAATATAATATCTATTGTTTTAGAGTAGTTCATATTTTATACCTTTTCAACTATTGTTTTTAATGGGAAGCCGTTCATTCTGGCTATTGAAGTTGTTTGATTAGCTTTTGTTAAGGCTATATCAAGTGGATATGTTCCAATTACTGAACTTCCTTTGTTATCGATTTTTAAACTTAAAACGATAGCTTCATTTTTAGATTTTTGAAATATATTCATCAATATCTCTATCACAAAATCAAAAGTTGTAATATCATCATTAAACATAATAACTTGTCCCATTTTAGGGGTTATGATTTTAATATCCTCTTTTTCTAAATCCTTTGTCATCTTCAAACTCCTTTATCTCTTGTAACAGATAATTATAACAAAAAATTGGGAAAATTGTGGTAAAATTCCTAAAAAAGAAAAGGATAGAAATGGTTATAACTTTATTAGCACTATTTACTTTTTATGTAGCTTTTAGAATAGGAGTTGATATATATGAAGCTTTTTATATAAAAGAGGAGGTGGAAAAGGAGCCAATACTATTAAGTAGAAGGGAGTTTATTGAAGCGGGGCTTTATGCTGTTTATATGAAAATAATAGATATTTTTGAGGGTTTTGCTTCTCTTGTTGTGGCAGTAGTGATTCTATTTGGAGGGTTGTGGTTAATAAACTATTTTGATAATGGTAACTCTCTTTTAACGATAGTTATCTACTTTGCGATTCTTTATCTTATATCTTTACCGATAGATATTTACAGAAAGATAATTGACACTCGATTTGGGTTTAACAGAGGTAGTTGGAAACTATTTATTGTGGATAATTTAAAAAAGATAGCTATTTTTATTTTAGTTGCAGTTCCTATCTTTTATTTACTTATTTATTTTATAGAAAATTTTAAGGAGTGGTGGTTAATTGGTGCTCTTTTTATCTTTTTTATAGTTGTTTTAATCAATCTTTCTTTACCCTATTTTATGAAGCTTTTTAATAAATTTACTCCTTTGGAAAATGAGGAGTTAAAAGATAGAATAGAGGAGATAATGGAAAAGGTAGGTTTTAAATCAGATGGAGTATTTATAATGGATGCATCTAAACGAGATAGTAGATTGAATGCCTTTTTTGGAGGTTTTGGTAAAAGTAAAAGAGTTGTTTTGTTTGATACTTTGATAGAGAAGTTGAACTCAGATGAGATTGTGGCTGTTTTGGGACACGAGTTAGGACATTTCAGAGAAAAGCACCTTATAAAAAATATAGTTATGATTGGGCTTATGCTGTTTGGATTATTTTTTATAATTGGACATCTTCCCGATTCTCTTTTTGAGGAGCTGAAAGTTCCAAAAAATGGGGGTAACATTTTGGTTATTTCTCTTTTAGTTGGAGAGGTATATTTTTATCTTGTTACTCCTATTTTTAACTATTTTTCAAGAAGGAATGAATTTGAAGCGGATAAAGTTGGAGCAGAACTTGGAGGAGAGGAGGAGTTAAAATCCGCTCTTATTAAATTGATAAAAGAGAATAAGTCTTTTCCTAAATCTTCAAAAATATACTCTATCTTATACCATTCTCATCCAAGTGTATTAGAGAGAATAGAGGAGTTGGAGAATAAAAAGTGAAATTATGGGAGTTTAATAAATTAAAACAGATACCAAACTATTTTTTATTTTATGGGGACCATTTCTATCTTGATTTCTATTTTGAAAAGTTGAGCTTGAAAGGTGAAAATGTTTTAAAACTCTATTTTGATGAGGTTGAGATAGATAAAGCAAAAGCCTATATTTCTCAAAACTCTCTTTTTGGAGATAAAAACATTCTTATTATTAAAACTGAGAAATGGCTGGGATTTAAGGAGATTGTAAAGGTTGTTGGAGATAACTATTTTTATCTATTTTTCTATGGAGATGTAAAAAAGGTTAAGCCAAAAGAGTTTAATAATAATTTTGTTAGATTTTTTAAGCCCGACTTGAAAGAGTTAATTTTAAAATCTCAAAACTATATGGAGTTGAAAGGGATTAAAAATATAGATATCTATAATTTAAGGCATCTTATAGATAGAATTGATTACAGATTTATTTTTAGAGAAATAGACAAATTGGGTTTAGTAGATAATTTAACACCCCATAAAATAGATGAACTTGTTTTTAATTATAATGAAACAGCTTTGGAGCAGTTTTTTGATACTATCTTTTTGAAACAGCCCCACTTAGGTCAATTAAGAACTATTATTTATCAAGGAGAAGATGAGATTAGAGTTGTAACCGCTCTTGTTAGGTATCTAAAAAACTTATATCTTTTTAATTTGAATATAAAAATAAAGGGGGGAAGTAGTGTTAGTAAAGATGTTTTAGGATATCAGTTGCCCAAACAGATTGAGGAGATAAGAAAACGAATTGCTTTCTCTTTGAATGAGAAGCAGTTCTTAAAACTTTTTGAGTTATTTTTTAAAGTGGAACTTCAAATGAAACTTTCAAAAGATAGGGAAACTTTGCTATTTGCTCTCTTTTTAGAATTAAATCAGATTTTAAGGCAGTAGTTAAATTATTTTCTTTTCTTGCAATAGATTATAAAATTATGTATAATTCCGACTTGAAATTAAAAATAAGGAGAGATTGATGAAAAGAACATATCAACCAAGCAAAATTAGTAGAAAAAGAACACATGGATTTAGAGCAAGAATGGCTACAAAAGCTGGAAGAAAAGTTATAAATAGAAGAAGAGCAAAAGGTAGAAAAAAATTAGCAGTTTAATAACTTTAAAAAAGAGAAACGAGTTTAATTTTATCTATAAAAAGGGTAAAAGAGTGCATAGTAGATTTTTTACTCTAATTTTTTTACCCTCTAATGATTTAAAATTTGCTTTTGTTGTCTCTAAAAAAGTTGGAAATGCTGTAAATAGAAATAGAGTAAAACGAAGACTTAGAGCAATTGCAAGAGAGTTGCATTTTTCAAAAGGTTGGTATCTGTTTTTAGCAAAACCTACTATAAAAGATGCCAATTTTCAAGATATAAAAAAAGAGGTTTCAAGATGTCTATTGCAGTTGGAGCAATAAACATTTATCAAAAATTTGTTTCACCTTTATTTGGAGCTAATTGTAGATTTTACCCAACATGTAGCGAATATGCAAAATGGGTTTTTGATTTTGAAAATCCTCTAAAAGCAACATTTTTAACTACCACCCGAATTTTGAGATGTAATCAACTATTTGAAGGTGGAATAGATTATCCAAAGGTAAAAGTTGTTATTAAAAATGTTGTTTATGGGAAAAAGATGCCAATTGACTACTTTTTAGTTCCTTATAAGGGTGATTTTTATTATCTTATTAAGAAGATATAAAAAGAACTTATAGGTTTAGATGGCGAAAATTTATGAAAGGAGGATGACTATTCCTACTTATAGAAAGTTATAGGTGTGGAGGGTCGGACAGATATGCAAGATACAGGATTAAAAAACAGAATTTTTTTAGCACTATTTATTTCAATTATATTTTTTATAGTGTATGATTATTTTTTTATACAACCTCAATTGAGGAAAAGTTCAAATGAAGTTGTTAAAAACGAAAAAGTTACTACAAAGAGTGAAGAGGTTAAAAAATCTACTGATTCTTTAAAAACAGAGGTTCTTTCAGTTATTAAATCTGAAAATTTTGAGATACATATTGATAATTTGGGAAGAATATCTCAATATATTTTGGAAAAGAATATATTTAATGATGATAAAGGGAAAAAATTAGAGATTTTGGGAGATAAACTTCCTAAGCCATTGGAGATAAGATTTAAAGATTCTACAATAAATAAAGAGGCTTTTAAAACAGCAGTGAAAGTTGATAAGAAAGTTATCGAGTTAAAAGATTCTCCTCAAACTTTAACAATTACTCAAACTTTAAAACAATTGACTATTCAAAAAATTATAACTTTTTATCCAGATGGACATTATGATGTGGCTGTGAATTTAAGTAAAAATGAGCCCTATTTTTTAGCGGTTGGATATGAGCCACAGGCACATGTCAATATGTATGCTTTTCATGGTGCTTTGATTGTTAATGCAGATGGAAGTTTGGAGATGATAGATGATGGAGATGGAGAAAATAAAGTTTTCGAAAATGTAAAAATCGCGGCCACAGTGGATCAATACTATACTACATTTTTATATGATTTAAAAAATGGATTAAAAGTTTATGAAACGATAGATAATTTGAAAGAGCAGAATCCAGTTCTATTTGTGGAAGGAAAAGATAATCTTTCTATTCACGGATATATTGGACCTAAATATGTAAAAGTGTTGCACTCTATTGACCCAGAATTAACAAAAGTGGTAGAGTATGGAGTTATCACTTTTATAGCTAAGCCTATGTTTTTTGTTTTGAGTGCTATCTATGATTTTACTAAAAATTGGGGTGTAGCAATTATTCTATTTGTGGTATTAGTTAGAATTATTCTGTTTCCTTTAACTTATAGAGGAATGGTAAGTATGTATAAGATGAAACTAATGGCTCCTAAGATGCAGGAGTTGAAAAGAAAGTATGGAAAAGACCCTCAAAAGTTCCAAATGAAGATGATGGAGTTGTATAAAAAAGAGGGAGCAAATCCTTTGGGCGGATGTCTTCCTATGTTATTGCAAATACCGATATTTTTCGCGATTTATAGAGTTTTAGTTAATGCTATTGAATTAAAAGGGGCTACATTTTTATGGATTCAAGATTTAAGTGCAATGGACCCATATTTTATATTACCGATTTTAATGGGGGTAACAATGTATGCTCATCAAACAATTACTCCAAACAATTTTCAAGACCCGATGCAGGAGAAAGTTTTTAAATTTCTACCGGTAATTTTTACTTTCTTTATGGCTACTTTTTCAGCGGGATTGGTGTTATATTGGACAATAAATAATCTATTATCTTTTATCCAGCAATTTATTATTAACAAAATAATGGAAGCAAAAGGATTGATAATTAAGAAACAAAAGGAAGTAAAAAAATGATTTTTAAGGGGAAAACATTAGAAGAGGTATATGAAAAAGCAGTTCAACATTTTAATAAATCTATTTCAGAGTTGAATATCGATGTTATTCAGCACCCTTCAAAAGGTATTTTTGGACTTTTTTCAAAAGATGCAATTGTTGAAATATCTGAGATAGAGAAAGAGGAGCAGGAACCTTCGTTATCGGCTGATAACAATAAAGAGGTTGTTGAGAAGAGGGAAAGCAGTAAAAATAAAGTAACAAATAAAAAGAGTGAAAAGAGTGAGAAAGAAGAAGAGGCTCTTGTTAATGATATTTATAAAATTAGAGATGAAGTTGAAAAAGAGGTTAATAAACTATTTGAGATTAGTTGTTTCAATATAGATAAGATAAAAGTTAAAGTTTATGATGAGGAGACTCTCTTTTTTCTATTTGATGGAGAGGATTCAGCTTTGCTTATTGGAAAAGAGGGGTATAGATATAATGCTCTCGCTCAACTTCTGTTTAATTGGGTCTCTCAAAAGTATGGATTAAAAACAAGACTTGAAATTGGAAACTTTTTAGAGAGTCAAGAGGAGATGATGAGAAGATTTTTAGAGCCTACAATTCGAGAGATTGAGGAAACAGGCAGAGTAAAAACAAAACCTTTTGATGGTATTTTAGCTTTTGTTGCTGTGGAGATTTTGAGACAGGAGTTTCCTCACAAATATGTGGCAATTAAAAAGGATAGAGATGGCTCTCAATATGTTGTAGTAAATGACTTTTATAAAAGAAAAGATAGAGAGAGATGAGTGATACAATAGTTGCTATCTCTACCGCAAATGGAGCGGGGGCTATCTCTATCATCAGAATGAGTGGTGATGAAGCTTTAAAAATCGCCGAAGAGGTTACCAACTCAACCTTTACTCCTCGTTATGCTAAACTTGCTAAATTTTATGATACCGAAGGGCAGTTGGTTGATATGCCATTGGTGTTATATTTTAAGGCTCCCAACTCTTTTACAGGTGAAGATATTGTTGAGTTTCATTGTCATGGTGGAGTTGCTGTAAGTAGATTAGTTTTAGAGACTCTTGTCAAAAAGGGAGCAAGAGTTGCCGAAGCGGGGGAATTTACTAAACGAGCCTTTTTGAATGGCAAAATTGACCTATCTCAGGCTGAGGCTATTGCAAAACTTATTGAAACTAAATCAAAAGAGAGTGTAAAAGTTTTATCTAAGCAGTTAAGAGGAGATTTAGGAAAATTTGTAGAGCAGATAAGAGAGCAACTTTTAGAGATTATGGCATATGTTGAAGTTAATATCGATTATGCCGAAGAGGACCTTCCGGAGGACTTAATTATTCAGATTAAAAAGAAACTTGCCTCTATTGCGGAACTTTTGAGAAAATCTTTAAATGCTTCAAAAAAGAGAGAATCTATCTTTAATGGATACAAAGTTGCTATTATTGGAAAACCAAATGTTGGAAAAAGTAGTCTATTAAACAATCTGTTAAACTATAACAGAGCCATTGTAAGTGATATAGCAGGAACAACTCGTGATACTATTGAAGAGGAGATAACGATAGGTAGTCATCTTATCAAGATAGTAGATACAGCAGGGATTAGAGAAAAAACAGAGGATTATATTGAAAAGATAGGGATTGAGAGAAGTAAAGAAGCAGTAGAGGAAGCGGATATTGTTATTGCTATGTTTGACAATTCAAGAGAGTTTGACTCTGAGGATAGAGAGATTTTAAAACTTATTGAAAATATAGATAAAAATTTGATTGTTGTTTTAAATAAGATAGATTTGGAAAATAGATTTGATTCAAAAGTTTTAGAGAAATTTCCTATTGTAATTAAAGCTACTCAAAAAGATGAAAATTATGAGATAGAGAAAGCTATTGAAAAAATTTTGGATAGTTATCAATATCAAGATAATATGTTGATATCCAATAGACAGGTGGAAGTGGTAGAGAAAGCTTATCAAGCGATTATTAACTCTTTTGATTTAATTGAAAATCAGGAGTTGGAACTATTTAGTTATAATGTTCAAGAGGCGATTTTAAATATATCTCAAATTACAAAACCATATCAACATGATGAGGTTCTTGATAAGATGTTTAGTAGTTTTTGTGTAGGGAAGTAGATGAAAATTTTAGTTTCCGCTCTTGAACCGAGTGCAAATCTTCATCTTGGCGAAATTTTAAAAAGAGAGAAATTTAATTTAGTTGGAATTTTTAGTGAAACTTTTGGAACTCCTCTCTATTCAAGTAAAGAGTTTGCTGTAATGGGATTTATAGATGTTATTCCCAAAATTTTAAAAGCAAAAAAAGCTATTAAAGAGATGGCCATTTTATCAAAGGAGTGTGATAAAGTTTTATTGATTGATGCTCCCTCTTTTAATATCCCATTAGCAAAAGAGATTAAAAAGGTTAATCCAAATATAGAGATAATCTATTACATTTTACCAAAGGTTTGGGCTTGGAAAAAGGGTAGAATAGAGGTTGTTAATAGATATGTTGATAAAAAGGCATATATTTTTCCTTTTGAAAGGAGTTATTGGGGAGAGGGGTATGTTGGAAACCCTCTTTTAGATGAAATAACAACTTTTAGAGATAACAGAAAATATAATCAAGTGGCTTTTCTTGCTGGGAGTAGAAAAAGTGAAATCGCCTCTTTGATGCCTATTTTCAGAGAGTTAGCCAAAAGAATTGAAGCTAAAAAGGTTCTTGTTGTTCCCTCTTTTTATAAAGATATAATTCCAAAAATTTATGGAGATGTTTCTCAATTTAATATCTCGTTTGATACTCATTCTACACTTCTTAAATCAGATTTTGCTTATATTTGCAGTGGAACGGCTACTTTGGAGAGTGCCATTATTGGGACTCCTTTTCTTCTTCTATATAGAGCGAGACCTATTGAGTATTTTATTGCAAAACTTTTTGTAAAGTTGAAGTATGTTGGATTAGCAAATATCATTTTTGAAAGGGAGGGGTTACCTCAATACCATAAAGAGTTTTTACAAACTTTTGATATTGAAGAGTTGTTAAAAGAGTATAGAAATTCCGATATTGATGAGTGGCTATCAAAATCCAAAACTTTAAAAGAAATTTTAAAATTTGGTAGTAGTGATAATGTTATTAAGTTATTGAAAATTTGATATAATTATTTTAAAAAAGGATTTTCACAATGGAAAGAAAAGAACCGATGACAAAATATGGTTTTGAAAAGATATCAAAAGAGTTAAAGCAGATAAAAGAGGTTGAATTACCGAAAACAGCAAAAGAGATTGATGAAGCGAGACAGTTGGGAGATTTAAAAGAGAATGCAGAGTATCATGCCGCAAGAGAGAAACAAGCTCATCTTTATAGAAGACAGCAGGAGTTGAGCGATATTTTAAGAAGAGCGGTAATTATTGACCCTTCAAAAAACCCTCATGTAAAAGTTAGTTTTGGAAGTAAAGTTACTTTAATTGATGTGGATACAGAGGAGGAATTTACCTATACTATTGTTGGAACTACTGAAAGTAATGTTGAAAAGGGGTTAATCTCTTACCATTCACCTTTGGCGAGAGCTATTTTGGGTAAAGAAGTGGGTGAAGAGGTTGAGGTTAATTTACCAGGAGGAGTTAAAGTTTATGAAATAGAAAAAATCTGTTTTGAAGATATCTGTTTCGAGTAGGGGGAAGTTGTTATGAAAATTTTTGTCAAGAAGTTATCTGAATTAGCTCAGATACCACAATATCAAACCGCTGAGTCAGCAGGGTTTGACTTGCACTCTGTTGAAGATGTTGTCTTAGAAGCGGGTGAAAGAAAATTGATTGGAACGGGACTAAGTTTCGAAATTCCAAAGGGTTATGAGATTCAGATTAGACCAAGAAGTGGATTAGCATATAAATATGGAATTTCAGTTTTGAACTCTCCGGGAACTATCGATAGTGATTATAGAGGAGAGATAAAAGTTTTGCTTATAAATCATTCTGATACCTCTTTTGAAATTAAAGTTGGAGATAGAATCGCTCAGGGTGTAATTCAAGAGGTAATTCAAAGTAGTTTTGAAGAGGTTGAGAATTTGAGTGAAACAGAAAGAGGTAGTGGTGGTTTTGGGAGCACAGGAAGATGAAAAAAAGAGTAGCAATTGTAGGAGCAACTGGATATACAGGGGTGGAGTTGATTAAAATTTTGTTGAATCATCCCTATTTTGAGATTACAACTCTTTTTTCTTCAAAAGGTGGAGAGAGAATAGAGGAGATATATCCAGCTTTTAAAGGAGTGTTTGAAAAAGAGATAAAAAAAGCGGATGTTTTAGAAATTGCAAAACATGACCTTCTGTTTTTAGCCGTGCCACACAAAACCGCTATGGATTTTGTAGTAAAATTGATGAATTCTAAAATTAAGATAGTAGATTTTTCAGCAGATTACAGATTGAAAAAAGAGAATTATGAACTTTTTTACACAAAACACATTGATAGTATAAATTTAGATAAGGCTGTTTATGGATTACCAGAGTATTTTAGAGATGAGATTAAAAAAAGCGATTTGGTAGCCAATCCAGGTTGTTATCCTACTGCCACACTTTTGGCTCTTTTGCCATTTAGAGAACATCTTGTTGGGAATATATTTATAGATGCAAAAAGTGGAGTTAGTGGAGCGGGTAAAAAATTGAGTGAAACTACCCATTTTGTTTCGATTGATGAAAATATGTTTGCTTATAATCCAATTAAACACAGACATTCAATTGAGATTAAGGAGAAAAGCGGTTTTGAAGAGATAAATTTTGTTCCTCATCTTTTACCTTTATCAAGAGGAATGCTAATATCGATATATGCTACTCTAAAAGATAGTTCAATTGATGCTAAACAGATTTTGAAAGAGAGATATAAAGATGAACCTTTTGTAAGAGTTGTGGATAAACCAGTAGATATTAAATCAACAGCAGGAACAAATTTTTGTGATATCTTTGTTATGCAGAATGGAAACTCTCTTTTTATAAATAGTTCTATTGATAATCTTTTAAGAGGAGCTTCAAGTCAGGCGGTTGTTAATGCTAATTTGATGATGGGATATGATGAAGAGGTTGCTATTCCAAAAATCGCCTACATTCCTTAAAGAGGGAGCTATCTTTATTGCTGATAGTCACTATTGTGATAGAGATAAAACTTTACTTAAACTTCTTCAAAAGATAGAGAGAGGAGAGATTTATACTCCTCAACTTTTTTTAGTTGGAGATATTTTTCAACTACTTCTTAATTTTGATTATCTGATTGAAAAAAATAGAGATGTTATAGAGTTGATAAATAGTTTATCTGAAAAGATAGAGGTTGTCTATTTTGAAGGAAATCACGACTTCAATCTAAAAGGGATTTTTAGTAGCAGAGTGATACTCTTAAAGAAACTAAAAAAAGAGGGCATCTGTATCAATCATGGTGATATCTATCTTGATGATAAATTTTATATATTTTACTCAAAAATAGTTAGAAACTCCTTTTTTTTAAATATGTTACATATTGTAACTTTTAATTTGGTAAATAATTGGTTGTTTAAAAAATTGTTGGAGAAACCGATAAGGTGTAATAGAATAGATAACTTTGAGGAGTTGGCAAAAAAAAAGATAGAATTGTATCGAAAAGAGGGGTGTGAATTGATTATTGAAGGTCATTATCATCAAAATCGTTTCTATAAAAATTATCTAAATCTACCTTCGCTTTTTTGTGAAAAGGCTTATATGCGATTCAAAAAGGGGGGCTTTGAAACTATTTATCTTGAAAGAAGTTCAAACTCTTGAATTTGGAAAAAAGTTATAATAGAATTAGAAAATATAAATTTAGATTAAAGGATTAGAATGAAAAAAAGGGAGATGTTGAGAGTGGATTCTAATGAGATGGAGTTGGTTGATTTTAGAATTTATAAAAAAACATTAGATGGAAAAATTTATGAGGGAATATATGGTATCAATGTAGCCAAAGTTAGAGAGATAATAAAGATGCCAGAATTGACAGAGTTGCCAGGTGGGGGAGAGTATGTTGAGGGGATTTTTGATTTAAGGGGAGTAGTCGTTCCAGTTATAAATCTTGCTAAATGGATGAATATAGAATTGCCCCCTCTCTCAGATATGAAAATTATTCCAAGAGTGATTATCACAGAGTTTAATAATGTTTTAATAGGTTTTATTGTTCATGAGGCTAAAAGAATTAGAAGGATTGGTTGGAAAGATATAGAACCAGCGACATTTACTGCAAGTCATGGAAACATTGATAAAAGTAAAATTACAGGAATTACAAGAATAGAAGATAATGAGATACTTTTAATTTTGGATTTAGAAAGTATTGTGGAAGAGGTTGGATTATATAACCCAACTTTGGATACTGATATAGAGGTTGAAAAGTTCGAAGGTATTATTTTAGTAGTAGATGATAGTAATACTGCACGGAAAATAGAGGGAGATACTCTAAAAGAGATGGGATTTGATGTCGTTGATGCCATTGATGGAGAAGATGCTCTAAAAAAATTGGAGGAGTTATATTCTATTTATGGAGATAAGATAAAAGATAGCTTGAAACTTATTTTATCAGATGTGGAGATGCCTAAAATGGACGGGTTCCATTTTGCAGCAAGGGTAAAAGATGATGAAAGATTTAAAGATATACCTATCGTTTTCTCCTCTTCAATCTCAGATGCATTTAGTGAAGCAAGAGGAAAAGAGGCAGGAGCAGATGAGTATGTAGTAAAATTTGATGCTAATAGTTTTGTGCATAAAATAGCAAATGTTATAAAATCTCACCAAAAGGATAACTGATGGATGAAATGCAAGAGATAATGGAGGATTTTTTAGTAGAGGCTTTTGAGATGATAGAACAACTCGACCAAGATTTGGTTGAGTTGGAATCAAATCCGGATGATTTGGAGCTTTTAAATAAAATTTTTAGAGTAGCACATACCATTAAGGGGAGTGGGAGTTTTTTAAATCTTGATGTTTTAACAAAATTAACTCATCATATGGAGGATATTTTAAATAAAGCAAGAAAAGGGGAATTAAAAATAACTCCAGATATTATGGATGTAATTTTAGAATCTGTGGATATGATGAAAGCCCTTCTTGAAAATATAAGAGATACAGGAACCGATGTTACTGATGATATCGATATTGAACCGATTGTAGCAAATTTAGATGCTATCTCAAATGGAGAATCTTCTATAACTAATAATAGTGATAATGAAGAGGTAATGGATGAAGAGGATATAGAGGTAGAGGAGAATAAAAACTCCTCTTTTGATGATGATTTAACAGAAGAGGATTATTCTAATATGTCTCCAGAAGAGATAGAAGCTGAGATTGAAAGGCTTTTAAAACAGAGAGAGGAGGAGGATAGAAAACGACGAGAAGCTAAAAGAAAAAGAGAGCAGGAGGAGAAACAGAAGAAAAGTCAAGAGAGTGAAAATAGTCAAGCACAAGAAGAAAAGAGGGGAGAGATAACTAAAAGTGAAGAAATAAAAAAAGATAGTAAAAAAAGTGAGGCTAAAAAGAATGTTCCTACTAAAAAAGTTTCAACCGTAGAGCAAACAATTAGAGTAGATGTCCATAGGTTAGATAACTTAATGAATCTAATTGGGGAGTTGGTATTATCAAAAAATAGACTTATTAAAATCTATAATGATGTTGAAGAGAGATATGAAGGGGAGCATTTTTTAGATGAATTAAATCAAGTTGTGTCATCTATCTCAATAGTAACTACTGACCTTCAAATTGCAGTGATGAAAACAAGAATGTTGCAGATTGGTAAAGTTTTTAATAAGTTTCCAAGAATTGTAAGAGATTTAAGTAGAGAGTTGGGTAAAAAAGTAAATTTAATTATTAAGGGAGAGGAGACAGAACTTGATAAATCGATAATTGAGGAGATAGGTGATCCTCTTATGCATATGATTAGAAACTCAGTTGATCATGGAATAGAGCCACCGGAGGAGAGAGTTAAACTTGTTAAACCAAAAGTTGGGATTGTTGAATTGAAGGCCTATAATGAAGGGAATCAAATTGTCATTGAAATAGCAGATGATGGAAGGGGGATGGACCCAGAAGTTTTGAAAGAGAAAGCTCTTGAAAAGGGACTTATCTCGGAAAAAGAGGCTGATATGATGAGCGACAAAGAGGCCTTTATGTTGATTTTTAAACCAGGATTTTCTACTGCTTCAAAAGTTACAAGTGTGAGTGGTAGAGGTGTTGGTATGGATGTGGTGAAAACTAATGTTGAAAAGTTAAATGGTATTATTGAGATAGATTCTGAAAAGGGAAAAGGAAGTGTTTTTAAAATTAAAATACCTTTGACATTGGCAATTATTCAAGCTCTTCTTGTTACTGCTCAGGAGGAGTTGTTTGCCGTTCCTCTTGCCAATGTTATTGAAACTGTTAGAATTACTTTGGAAGATATTTCCACAGTTGAAGGTAAATCTGTATTAAAATTAAGAGATGAGATTCTTCCATTAGTTAATATGAGCGATATTTTCAAAATAGAGAAAATTTTGGGAGTTACTCAATATCTTTATGTTGTTGTGTTGGGAGTGGGAGCGAGTAAAATCGGTTTAATTGTTGATGGTTTGATAGGACAGGAGGAGATAGTTATTAAATCTTTGGGTGAGTATCTAAAAGGAATTAAAGGAATTGCTGGAGCCACTATTAGAGGAGATGGTAGAGTAACTCTTATTGTAGATGTAGCTGCACTTATGAAATTAGCAAAGGAGACACATAGTCATACAATTATAAATAAACATAATGTAATTAAAAAGAAAAAAGAGAAAGCAGAAGATTATGTTATTTTAATTATTGATGATAGTAATACAGATAGAAAAATTATGAGAAAAGCTATTGAATCTCTTGGATTTACTATAAAAGAGGCAACTAATGGGGAAGAGGCCTTAAATATAATTAAATCAACAGATATTGATGCGGCCTTGGTTGATATTGAGATGCCTAAAATGGATGGATACACATTAGCACAAGAGATTAGAAAATATAATAGATTTAAAAATCTTCCTTTAATTGCGGTAACAAGTAGAACTACCAAAGCTGACAGAGTAAGAGGGGTTGAGGTTGGAATGAATGAGTATATTACTAAGCCTTATACACCAGAATATTTGGCAAATGTATTAAAAAGAAATTTAAAACTTTCATAAAGGAAAAATTATGAGTGATAAATTACAACAGATTATGAAACAGCAGAGAGAACAGCAAAAACTATCTAATAGTCCCTCATCAAAAGAGGATAATGTTGTGCAACTTGTAGGTTTCGTAGTTGGAAATGAGGAGTTTGCGGTTCCTATTTTGTCTATTCAAGAGATTATTAAACCTATTGAATGGACAAGAGTTCCTTTTACTCCTGAGTTTGTATTGGGAGTGTTTAATTTAAGAGGAAATGTTTTGCCTTTAATCGATTTAAGAAAAAAGTTTGGGGCTGAAAATGCAGACTTTGATGAAGATGTCAGATTTATTGTTATAAAAGTTGGAGAGGAGTTAGCAGGTTTTGTAATAGATAGATTAACAGAGGCTTTGAGATTGGAGGAGAGTTCGATTCTTCCTCCTCCTGACACCAATACAGAAAGAGATGCTATGATTGAGGGGATAGGAAGAAAAGATGATAGAATAATTACTATTTTAAAGGTTCAAGCTCTTTTGAAACATGAGAGTGGAAACTAAAATTAAAATGTTTTTTTTCTTTCCTTTTTTGCTATTTTGTTTATAATTTTTAAGCCCCATAAGCTTGGTAATAATTATCTACTTTTTTATTAAAATATCTATTTATAGATGAAAGTTGATTGATTTTCACTCAATTTTTTTGTATAATAAAACTAAAAAATCATAAATAAAGGAATGGAAATGAGTAAAAGTTTGTATGAAACATTGGGAGTTAGTGAGAGTGCTACTCAATCTGAGATTAAAAAAGCTTATCGTAGATTGGCAAGAAAGTATCATCCAGATATTTGTAAAGAGGTTGAATGTGAAGAAAAATTTAAAGAGATAAATGCGGCTTATGAAGTTTTGAGTGATGAGGAAAAAAGAAAGCAGTATGACCAGTTTGGAGATTCAATGTTTGGAAATCAATCTTTTCACGATTTCTATCAACAGCAGGGGGGTGCAGGAGTTGATTTAGAAGAGATTTTAAGAACTATTTTTGGAGGTGGATTTTCATCATCAAGGAGAGGAAGAAGCGGAGGCTTTGGAGGTGGTTTTGATTTTGGAGGCTTTGGAGGGAATTATAGTCAGCCAGATTTAGATAGAAGAATGAAAATGACTATTCCTTTTAATGTGGCTATATTGGGAGGAGTTCATTCAATAAGTATAGATGGAGAGCATATTGATATTAGAATCCCAGCAGGTATAGAGAGTGGAAAAAAATTGAGAGTTAGAGGAAAAGGAAAAAGTGTTAATGGGCAAAGAGGGGATTTGATTATTGAAGTTGAAGTTGCACCAAGTCCAGAATATCAGAGAGTTGGTAATGATTTAATAAAAGATGTTAATGTTCCATTGAAAATTATGATGTTTGGAGGGAAGATAGCTGTTCAAACATTACAAAAAGAGATTAAAGTTAAGATACCAAAAAACTCTAAAAATGGACAAAAACTCAGAGTTAAAGGATATGGTGTAGCTGAAAAGGGAGACCTTTTTCTAAAATTAAATGTTGTCTTGCCAAAAGTGGAGGATTTAGATTCAGAATTTGCTAAAATAATGGAAGACAAATTACCAGAAACTATTTAAAAGGAGGTAGCTATGTATGATTATGATGAACCAGTATATCTAATTAGTGTTGTAGCCAAATTGATGAATATACATCCTCAAACTTTGAGACAATATGAAAGAGAAGGGTTGTTAAAACCATCAAGAACAGAGGGTAAAATGAGACTATATTCAAGAAGAGATATAGATAAATTAAAACTTATTTTGACCTTGGCAAGAGATATGGGAGTTAATTTAGCAGGAATAGATATTATTCTTCAATTAAAAGAGGAGATTCAGAAATTGGAGGGAGAGATTAAAGATTTAAAGGAACAGCAAGGACAAATACCGAGAAATAGAAGTATAGTTGTAAAGAAAAACAATTATCAAATTGTTTTGATAGAGGAGTAGAGATAAAGTTTCTTCTTTTGTATTGTGATATATGACAAGAGAGAGGAGAGAATTATAGTTATTTTTCTTTTACTATATATCCCTCTCCCTTTATATTTTCAAAGTTAAGAGGTATTTTTTTCTTTAATCTGCTTATAAATATATATAAGCTATTATCAGTTTTGTCTATTTTTTCTTTTATTTCTTCAAATGTAACAAAATCTTTATTTTGAAATAAAGTTAAAAATAGAATTTCTTTTTTTGAAAGTTTTATATTGTCAAAAGTTTGGTTTTTTACATCTAAAATATGCTCTTTTATATTTATAGTTTTTGGTAATAATTTTTCTATTTTGTATAGCAATTCTTCTGGAAAAAATGGTTTTTTGATAAAATCATCTGCTCCATTTTCATAGGCTTTTTTTATATAGTTTAAATCAATACTTGCTGTAATCACTATTTTTTTACCATTTAAAAAAGGTAAAATATCAAGTCCATTTTCGTTTTGTAAATTTATATCTACTATCCACAAATCAAATTCTTTATCAACATTTGTATCAAAAAATTGTGTAACATTATAATCTTTTAATACATTTTTAATAGAGTGATTTAAAGCTTTATCATCTTCTATAATTGCAATTTTCATCAATATCCTTTTAAATTTCCACCATCTCCACTAATTTCCACCCATGAAATATAAGGGCTAGTTTTTTTAGTTTTGCTTGTTTTAGATGCTCTTTTACTAATTCATCTTTTTGATAGGTATTTAGTTGTGTTATGGCTTCTTTTAGAAGTTTATCTATTTTATCTTTTGTTACTTTTTCCTCTTTTTTTATATATTTAAACTCTATTAAAGCAAAGTATTTTACATATGGATTATTAAATGGTTTTAATAATATATCTACAAATCCCTTATTTAACTCTTTTTCACTTTTTGCTATGTAATATGTTACCATTGAAAAATATGATAGATACATCGCTTTTAGGTGTTGTTCTTTGTAGATATAATCTCTTATTCCACTATTTCTCTCTATCTCATCTGCTAAAAACTTAAATACTTCTATATCTCCTTCTAGGGCAAATTTCTCTAATAGTTTTTGATATTTATTTATATTTAGTTTAA